>DATICK010000103.1:0-4551 GCA_035456865.1 Sulfuricaulis sp. | reverse complement strand
CGCCTGTCTGCTGATGCAGATCAGCCACGGGCCGTACTACACCTTCTACTCGATTTATCTGGAAGGCTACGGCTATTCGAAGACGCTGATCGGCCTGCTGTGGGCGTTCGCCGTGCTATGCGAGATCGGCGTGTTTCTCGTAATGCAACGCCTGCTCGCGCGCGTGGCGCTGCGCGCGGTGCTGGTCGCGAGTTTTTTCCTCGCCGCCGTGCGCTGGCTGTTGATCGGTCATTATCCGGAAAGCCTTGCCGTGCTAGTACTGGCTCAGACACTGCACGCCGCGACCTTCGGGAGTTTCCATGCAACGGCGATGCAGCTCGTGCATCGTTTCTTTACAGGGAAACATCAACATCGAGGACAGGCGATATACGGGAGTCTCAGTTTTGGAATTGGCGGTGCGGTGGGGAGTTTCTACAGCGGTCACACCTGGGTGACGCTGGGTCCGACGGTTACCTTCAACATTGCCGCCGCGAGCGCGGGGATGGCGTTTCTAGTAACGCTGTTATTGATCCGGCAAGATCGTTCTTGAAAGTAGGAAAGCTACGAAAGACATTGTTTGGCATCCGCGACGATACGGGTGGCCGAGTCAATAACGAAAATTATTAGGTGATTCTGATCATTGCGGCGGCATGAGCCGCCGCAATGATCAGGCCAAAGACTTGAGATAGCGCTGCCGCCGATAGGCCGACAGTAATATGATTTCGGCGCTGCGCCGGATCGGCGCGATGGTTTTGATGGGCGCTTTGGTATCCGCAAAGATTTCATTCAACGCGGCGCCCAAGTCGTCGAGCACGCGGTAGAGATCCACGTCCGTTGCTGTCGAGCGCAACGCTTCCTGGCGGATCGGCGCGAGGGCCTGAAGAGTCTTGTCCAGACTGACCGGATCGGTCAGCCGGCGGCAGGCGTTCGACACGTAAATCGCGCGCGCCAGCCCCGTCATCGTGTCGTGATGCAGCGGGCTGCCCTCGAAAATATTCTTGATGGTCGTCGCCGCCGGGTTCACCGGAAACTGGTGAGAGCCCAGGCGTTCTTCCAATTGCGACAATAATTCCTTGAAGTTCACACCGCCTCCGTTATGTCTCGATAAACTCTACCGCCTTGCTGTCGGCGGTCTGCGCCAATTCGCCGGTCGCATCCCCACTGCGTGGGGCCCCTGCTCCGCGGCTCATGCCGCTACATCCCGAATGATTCGTATCATCGCCTGACCGGCGTTGGAGAGGGTGCGCCTTTCATGGGTCACAATTCCCAATTCACGTCGTATCTCCTTTTTTTCAATCTGGACCACTTTGAGCCCTTCGTCAATCATAGTCCGTGGCAGGGCACTCCACCCGAGGCCGATGGCGGCGAGCATCTTGAGCACCTCCAGGTAATTGGTGGCCATGCCTACCTGGATACGGTCGCGCAGCGGGCCAAAGCTATTGAGAATGATTTCGCGGGTGTAGGTTCCGATACCGGGCAGAATCGCCGGATAATCCAGCAGCATCGCGGCTTGGACCCGTTTCGCCTGTGCCAGCGGATGGCTCCGGCCGACGACGATATCCAGCGGATCGTCCCAGATTTTCTCCGCCCGCAATGGTGGGTCCGCCGATGGCGGCAGGGTGACCACCGCCAGCTCCAGTTCGCCTCTGGCGACGGCATTACAGGCCTTTTCCGAATCCATGAAGTGCAGATTCAAGCGAACTTGTGTGTAGGTTTCGTGAAACCGCTTGAGTGGCCCCGGAAGACGGTGCAGGCCAATATGATGACTGGTCGCGACCGAAAGCTCGCCGGCAATGGTGCCGGAAAGGTTGGTAATGTCGCGTTTGATGTCTTCCAGTTCGCTCAGTACGGCGCGGGTGCGCAACAACAGAGCCTCGCCGGCTGGCGTGAGGTGAATCTTGCGCCCGACGCGGTCAAAAAGGCGCGCACCGATATCCTGTTCCAGCGCGGCGATGCGCTTGCTGATGGCCGGCTGGGTCAGAAAGATGCGCTCGGCGGCACGGGAAAATGACCCCGATTCGGCAACGGCGATGAAGGCTTGGAGGGCGGATATATCCATAACTGCAAAGAATAGAATATATGATAAACATGAATTTGTGTTATTTATATATCATGCCTAAGATCTACGCAATTCATTGAGCCATTGGCCGTCATGTCCGGAAAAACACTTTACGACAAGCTCTGGGATGCGCATGTGGTCCGCCGCAATGACGACGGCACCTGCCTCATATATATCGACCGTCATCTGGTGCACGAGGTGACGAGCCCGCAGGCCTTCGAGGGGCTCAGGCTCGCCGGGCGCAAGCTGTGGCGGGTGGACGCCAACCTCGCGACCGCCGATCACAACGTGCCGACGACCCACCGCAATCGTGGGATCGCCGACCCGGTATCGCGGTTGCAGGTCGAAACGCTCGATCAGAATTGCCATGACCTGGGTATCACCGAGTTCGGCATGAACGATTCCCGCCAGGGGATCGTGCACGTGATCGGACCGGAACAGGGCGCGACGCTGCCGGGCATGACCGTGGTGTGCGGCGATTCACATACCTCGACGCACGGCGCTTTCGGTGCGCTCGCTTTCGGCATCGGCACTTCCGAGGTCGAGCACGTGCTCGCGACGCAATGCCTGATTCTCAAAAAAGCCAAGAACATGCGCGTGCGCGTGGAAGGCGACATTCCGCCGGGCGTCACCGCCAAGGACATCGTTCTCGCGATTATTGGCAAGATCGGCACCGCCGGCGGCACGGGTCACGCCGTTGAATTTGCCGGCGAAACCATCAGCCGGCTTTCTGTCGAAGGCCGCATGACGGTGTGCAACATGGCCATCGAGGCCGGCGCGCGCGCCGGCATGATCGCGGTGGACGACAAGACGATTGAGTATTTCCGCGGACGTCCGTATGCGCCGAAAGCCGGACAATGGGACATGGCGGCAAAAGCCTGGCGTGAACTCAAAAGCGATTCGAACGCAAAGTTCGATAAAGAGGTGGTGCTCAAGGCGGTGGATATCAAACCGCAGGTAACCTGGGGCACGTCACCCGAGATGGTAGTGCCGGTGGATGGTGCGGTGCCCGATCCGGAAAAGGAAGCCGATGCCGTCCGGCGCGCCGGGATACAGCAGGCGCTCAAGTACATGGGATTGAAACCCGGCACGTCGATTCGCGATATTCATCTCGACAAGATTTTCATCGGCTCCTGCACCAACTCGCGCATCGAGGATTTACGCGCCGCCGCCGACGTCGTGCAAGGCAGGAAAGTGGCCAAGAGCATCAAGCTCGCCATGGTGGTGCCGGGCTCCGGTCTGGTGAAGGCACAGGCGGAGAAGGAAGGCTTGGACAAAATTTTTACGGACGCCGGTTTCGAATGGCGTGAACCGGGTTGTTCGATGTGTCTGGCCATGAACGCCGACCGGCTCGAACCGGGCGAGCGCTGCGCCTCGACGTCGAATCGCAATTTCGAGGGACGCCAGGGCGCCGGCGGCCGTTCGCACCTCGTGAGCCCCGCAATGGCGGCGGCCGCGGCGATCGCCGGGCATTTTGTCGATGTGCGGGAGATACGCTGATGCAGAAGTTCGAAAAGCTGAACGGATTGGCCATGCCGCTCGACCGTGCCAATGTCGACACCGACGCGATCATTCCCAAGCAGTATTTGAAATCGATCAAGCGCACCGGCTTCGGACCGAGTTTATTCGATGACATGCGCTATCTCGATCCGGGCGAGCCGGGCATGGATCACGGCAAGCGCCGCATCAATCCGGATTTCGTGCTCAACCAGCCGCGCTACCAGGGCGCGCAAATCCTGCTCGCGCGCGACAACTTCGGCTGCGGGTCCTCGCGCGAACATGCCCCATGGGCGCTCATGGATTACGGGTTCCGGGTTATCATTGCGCCCAGCTACGCCGATATCTTCTACAACAACAGCTTCAAGAACGGCCTGCTGCCGATCGTGCTCGAGCGTGACGCCGTGGATCGCCTGTTCCGCGAGACCGAAGCGGCGCCGGGTTACCGGCTTGCCGTGGACCTGATCGCGCAAACCGTGACGACGCCCTCTGGCGCCGTGTTCAAATTCGAGATTGACGCGTTTCGCAAGCACTGCCTGTTGAACGGCCTCGATGATATCGGGCTGACGTTGCAGCACGTGGGCGAGATTCGCGCCTACGAGGCGCGACACCGGCAGGAAGCACCTTGGCTGTTCGCCAAATGATGAAACAGGAGCCGATAACACCATGACAAAAACGATTGCCATATTGCCAGGTGACGGTATCGGACCGGAGGTGGTGGCCGAAGCAGTCAAGATCCTCGAGCGTTTGCGCCGTGATTTCGGCCTCAAAATCGAGACCGAAACCGCGCCGGTGGGCGGCACGGCTTACGATATTCACGAGCAGCCGCTGCCGGAGGCGACACTGAAGCTGGCCAGGACTGCGGATGCCGTGCTGCTGGGCGCGGTCGGTGGCGAGAAATGGGATACGTTGCCGCGCGAACTGCGTCCAGAGAAAGCCCTGCTTGGCCTGCGTGCCGATCTCAAACTGTTCGCCAACCTGCGCCCCGCGATCCTTTATCCGCAACTGGCCTCGGC
>DATICK010000102.1:0-6348 GCA_035456865.1 Sulfuricaulis sp. | reverse complement strand
CAGCACCGCCCCGGCCCCGAGGAACAGCAGTCCCTTGAACAGGGCGTGGTTGAGCACATGGTAGAGCGCGGCGATCAGACCCAAGGTGCCCAGCACCTCGTGTCCGGTACCGAGGAAGATCATCGACAGCCCGAGGCCCATGAAGATAATGCCGACGTTTTCGATGGATGAGTACGCCAGCAGACGTTTGAGATCGTTCTGCGTCATGGCGTACAGCACACCGCTAAGTGTGGTCACGGTGCCGAGCACGAGCAGCACCAGTCCCCATGGCCAATAAAGATTGCCGAGGAGGTAATAGACGAAGCGCAGGAAGCCATAAATCGCGACCTTGAGCATCACGCCGCTCATGAGCGCCGAGATGTGGGACGGTGCAGCGGGATGCGCCTCCGGCAGCCACGCGTGCAGTGGCACGATGCCGGCCTTCATGCCGAAGCCGAAGAAGGCCAGCGCGAAGGCGATGGAGGCCCAGGTGGCGGAAAGATTCGCGGCGCGCATGGCCTCGAACGTGTAGCCGCCGCTGAATCCGGCGAGCACGCCAAACCCCAGCAGAATGGCGAGCGCGCCGACATGGGCCATGAGCAGGTACAGAAACGCCGCGCGGCGGTTGGCGGCATGCTGGTGCTGATAGGCGACCAGGAAATAGCTCGAGACCGACATCAGCTCCCAGGAAACCATGAACACGAAGGCGTCGTCGGCGAGCAGGACGAGAAGCATGCCGAGGATGAACAAGCCGGTGAACAGGCCGAGCGCGGACAAGGGCTGCTTGTGGCCCGGATGCATGAATTCCTGCAGATACCCGGGCGCGTATAGGCTGATGGCCAGTACCAGCATGCCGACGATGCCGAAGAAAAAGCCGGACAGGGCATCCAGCCGCAAGTGCCAGTGGAGCCAGGGCAATCCCAACGCGAGCTGATCCGTCGAGTGAGATTCGTCAACGAGGGCCCAGCCGCCGGCGAGTATCGCGAACAGGCCGCACAATCCGAGTAGCAGGCTGGAGCCGTAACGCAGCAAATTGGGATAGCGGTCCGCGCCCAGTGCCACGGCGCCAGAGGCCAGCGCGCTGAGAAGAGCCAGATAGGCGAGGAGCAGCGGTGACAAGCTCTTTCTTAAACCGGAAATGTGGCGCGAACCGATCGCCCGCGCGCTTTATCTTATTTAAAATTATTTATCAAAATCACCGGGAAAAATACCGAATTCCCAGCGCATATTGCCGTGTGTGATGCTAGAGCCTGGGGTCGGAAAATTCAAGTCGCCACCGCCCGATCAGGGAGCGGCGGATGGGTTCTCGGCCTCTGGCGTGCCGGCCGGCCGGACACGTGCGATCTCGATGGCGGTGCCGCGGGTGCGCAGGATTTCCACGAGATAGCCATGGATCATCAGGCTCGTGCCGGGTTCGGGGATGTCCTCGAGATATTCCACGACCAGCCCGTTCAGAGTTCGGGATTCGTCGGTCGGAAAATCCCAGCCGAGCTGGCGATTCAGGTCCCGCAGGCTGACGGCGCCGCGCACCAGGTAACTTCCATCGCTCTCGGGATGGATATCGTCGATTTTGCCGATGGCCTGGGTGGTAAAATCACCGACGATTTCCTCGAGGATCTCGTCCAGCGACACCAGCCCCTGGATGTCGCCGTATTCATCCACCACGAGGCCGACGCGGCGCTTGACCTGTCTGAAATTTAGCAGTTGCGTATTGAGCGTGGTGCCTGACGGGATGAAATAAGGTTCGACGATGGCCTGCTCGAGTGTTCCCTTGTCGAGCCTGCCCTCGCGCATCAGGTTCAGGACCCGGCGCACATGCAGCATGCCGGTGACATTGTCGAGACTTCCATGGTACACCGGCAACCGGGTATACCGGCTTCCGGAAATCTGACTGATGATTTCATCCAATTCCACGTCAAGGTTGACGCCTTCGATTTTTCCGCGCGGTACCATCACCTCATCCACCGTGATCTTTTCGAGGTCGAGAATCGCCAGCAGCATGTCCTGGTGACTTTCTGGAATGAGTACCCCGGCTTCCATGATGATGGCGCGCAGTTCTTCTGGGCTGACGTGTTCGGCGGACCGGGCCTGAACGCGTATGCCGACGAGCCGCAGCAGACCGTTAGCCATGCCGTTTATAACCCATACCACCGGGTAGATGAGCCACAACATCGGACGCAGCACGTAGGCGCTGGGAAAGGCGATACGTTCCGGGTGCAGGGCCGCCAGCGTCTTGGGCGCGAGGTCGGTGAGGATCAGGACTACGAGTGTAATGATGACGGTCGCGATACCGATCGCGCTTTGCTCCTCGCCCCACAATTGGATGACGGTGAAGGTGGTCAGCGCGGAGAACAGCGCGTTGACCGAATTGCTGCCGAGCAGGATTACGCCGATGAGGCGGTCGGGGCGGGCCAGCAGGTGTTGAGCAAGACGCGCGCCGCGGTGACCGGAGGCGGCGAGATGCCGCAATCGGTGACGGTTAAGGCTCACCATCGCGATCTCGGCAGCCGAGAAAAAGGCGGAAAGAAAAACCAGGAAAACCAGGGCGCCGATCAGAACGCCGAGAGAAATGTCATTCAAAGACTGCTTGCCTCCTGGTCTTTGGGACGGAACCTGATACTAGCACAATCCGGACGGGGGCATCGTTTGAAGGCCATCAGCGGCGAGTTTTACTCCGAGTCCAGTTGGTAGCGCTTCAGTTTGCGCCACAGCGATACCCGGTCGATACCCAGAATCTGCGCGGCCACGGTCTGGTTGCCTTTGGCTTCGCGCAGCACCCATTGAATGTAATCCCGCTCCTGTTCTTCCAGCGACGAAATGCGGCCGTCCTTTTTACGGAAGGTGTGTATCGTCAGATTGCGCAGATCATCCGGCAGGTGCGCCGTTTCGACGGCCTTGCCGGTGGTAATGGCCACGCCGCGTTCTATGATGTTTTCGAGTTCTCGCACGTTGCCCGGGTAATCGTAGGTCTTGAGCAACTCCATCGCCTCCGGAGAGATTTCGGTGACCGCTTTTTTCATCAGCGCGGCGTATTTTGCGAGGAAGTATAAACTCAGCATCGGAATATCTTCCCGGCGGTTTGCGAGCGGCGGTACGTGCAGTGCGACCACGTTCAAACGAAAATACAGATCCTGGCGGAAAGCGCCGTTCTTCACAGCCTCCTGGATGTTGCGATTGGTGGCAGCCATGACGCGGATGTCGACTTTGATGGGCGTGGTACCACCCAGCGGCAGCACTTCTTTTTCCTGAATCGCGCGCAGCAGTTTCACCTGCATTGTCGGTGGCATTTCCGTGATTTCGTCGAGAAACAGCGTGCCACCGGTCGCCGCTTCCAGTAACCCCTTTTTATCGACGGCGGCGCCGGTAAAGGCGCCTTTCGTGTGACCGAACAGTTCGTTGGCCAGCAGCTCCTCGTTGAACGCGCCGCAATTGATGGCGATAAAGGGTCCGGCGGCACGGGCGCTGTGGTAATGCAAGTAGCGGGCGAACAGCTCCTTGCCGGTTCCGGACTCACCGCTGATCAGAACGCTGCAGTCGGTGGGCGCTATCTGGCGGGCAACCTCCATGAGCCGCTGCATTTCGGGGTCCAGGGTGATGATCTTTACCTTGCCCTGGAAACTTTCGATCTGTTCGCGCAACGTCTGATTTTCACGACGCAGACGTATCTTCTCCATGGCTTCGGTGACGACCTTGCGCACCTCTTCCAGCCGGAACGGTTTGGCGATGTAGTAAAACGCTCCGTCCTTCATGGCTGTCACCGCCGATTCAAGCGTGGCGAAACCGGTGATCAGGATGACCTCGGTATCCGGGTGGGATTCACGGCACTTTTGCAGAATCTGCATGCCGTCCACCTTCTCCATGCGCAGGTCGGTCAGTACAATATCGAAGGACCGTTTCTCCAGATGCGCCAGGGCATTAGTGCCGCTCTGGGTGGCAACCACGTCGTAGCCATCCTTTTTCATCACATGTTCAAGATTCTTCAGAGCGACCTTCTCGTCATCCACGATCAGCAGTTTCCCGCGACTAGCCATGAGGCACCGTCTCTTGTGTGCCGGCCAGCGGCAGCCGCAAGCAAAAAGTCGTGCCCTTTCCGGGATGGCTGTCCACCATGATACAGCCGCCGTGTTGTTCGACGATTTCGTAAACGATGAACAGACCGAGGCCCGAGCCCTTGCCGACTTCCTTGGTGGTGAAAAAGGGGTCGAAGATCCGCGGCAACACTTCCGGCGGGATGCCATGACCACTGTCGTGGACCTCGATGTCCACCATCTCTCCGTGGTTCTCGCATTTGCCGAAGGATTGATAATGCTTGTCGGCTTCCCAAGTAGCCTTGTCTGAAGCATGCCGTTTGACGGCCGTGAGGCGTATCTCTCCGGCGCTATTCAACGTCTCAACGGAATTCTTGATGAGATTGAGTAAGGCTTGTTGCAGGCGTTGCTTGTCGGCTTCGACGGCGAGATCCAGAGGAATGTCGATCGTCAGCGCCACCTGTGGAGGGATTTGTCCTTTGAGAAAGCGCACGGTCTGGTTCGTCAACCGCAACAGGTTTATCGTTTCTTTTTTGAATTCGCGGTCACCGGCGAAGTCGAGCAGCGAGCGCACGATGTTGCGGGCCCGAATCGTCTGTTCATCAATCTGCCCCAATAGTTCTTTTTTTTGTTGCAGCCCAGCTTCGCCGATCTCCTCCGTCAGGATTTGGCAGGAGGTAGAGATGTTCGATAACGGGTTATTGAGCTCGTGGGCCACGCCGGAAAGCAGGGTGCCGAGCGAAGCCAGTTTCTCCGAGCGCAGCAGGTGCTTTTGCCGCAGCTCCAGTTCCTGCAATACGTGATTGAACGCCGCGGTCAGCGAGGCGATTTCGCGGTCCGAGGCGGCGATGTCGATTTTATTGAGTTTCCCGGCGGCCACGGCCTCCATCCTTTCTTCCGTTTCCTTCAAGGGACGCACGATCATGCTGGAGAGCAGGCGTCCAATAGCCACGATGAGCAGCGTCAGGGCAATAATGGAGATGACGAGATTGCTCCGGTGCCGATCCAGGGAGGACTGCAGTTGCAGCCGCTCAGCGCGAGCGATTTCCTCGGCGGTGGTCACGATTTCCTTGCCGGATTTACGGATATTTTGCGCCAGCAGCTCATTTTTCCTGCCACCCTTCGCGTAAGCAGCCATGAGGCTGGCGTAGGTTTTCAGCTCGGCGTGCAGTGCTTCCAGCCGCGACGGGGGCAGTAGATCGGCGAAATCGGCCGCATTCTGATCCAGACGATCGAGTGCCAACGCCGAGTAGTGGACATTTTCCCGGTAGTCGACCGACTGGTGATAGAGAAAGTAATTTTTTTCAAACCGCCGGATTTCGAGTGCCGCATCGAAAAAATCGGATACCCGCTCGCGGGTCAGCACCTTTTCCTTGATCAAACTGAGCTCTACGAACGCATACAGGGACAGGCCGACGATTAATGTTCCCACGGCGTAATACCCGAAGGTAATTTTCCCCCGTAGCGAAGTCCGAGGTTTCATCTTGTGTTCATTTTATTATTAACATTGCATTAAGAAACAGTTAATCATATCTTAACTAAATACGCTAAATCTATTGAATTATATGGACATTTATAAATTCATTGCCCATGTAGAAGCCTTCGGCAAAAACTATGTTGTGTAATGCAACAATTCATGGATCGTGATTTTACCTCCGCTAACAAAAAATTATAACTATTTCATTAAGTTATATTTATACACGGAATTGGCATGGGATATGCCTTATGTAACGCATCTTCACCGAAAATTTACATAGCTTATACATATAAGCCAATGAACTGTAAGGTTAAATTTGAACATTTCCCGTTGCCAACCGCCAACGCTGCCACCGGCCGACTAGGCATGACGACGGAGCGGCAGGTTCTGCTGGGGCTGGAGGGCGGTCGCCTGGATGAGCGCGTTTTGGTCTGTGCGGCCAATCTCTGCCAGAGGGTCCATGCCGGCCTCGAAGTTCTGCTGATTTCCGACAACCAGGAATTGCCGGCACGACTGGCGCGGTTCTTCGGTGAGCTGCGTGCCGCGGGTATCGGTTATCGCTTCTTCCACAAACAGGGCGACTTGGGGTGGGAAATCGTTCGTTATGTAAAGACACGCAAGAACATCGCATTTGTCGTGGTGGAGTCGCTGGAGGGCCGGGAGGGAAAGCGCGGGCAGGTCAGGCCCTGGCGCCTGCTGGCCTGCCCGGTAGTGGAGGCGACAGCTAAACCGGTTTCTCATTTTTCAAAACGTTTTTACACAAGAGGGGAAAACATGTTCAAGAAAGGCAAAGGTAAGCAGACAGGGCGGTTACTGGGGTTTGGCGCATTGACGGCGGCGCTCTACTGGCTGCTGTTTTACCAC
>DATICK010000101.1:0-21830 GCA_035456865.1 Sulfuricaulis sp. | reverse complement strand
CGACACCGAAAAAAATTCCCCAGGATCATCCTTCTTGAAAGAAATCCGTCATCCGAAGCAGACCGAAAACAGCCGGCCCGCCGGCCTCTTCGGCCGCCTGCGTGAAAAGCTTACCGCTACTCAGCGCAGCTTCACCCGCGGCCTGAGCGACCTGCTGCTCGGCAGCCGCGCGCTCGATGACAGTCTGTTTGAGGAGCTCGAAACGCTGCTGCTGTCCGCAGATGTTGGCGTGGAAACCACCCAATATCTATTGAAAGGTATCACGGAGCAGGTCTCGCGCAAGCAGCTGACGGACACGCGCGCCGTCTACCACGCCCTGCGGCAAAGTATCCTTTCCATCGTTGAACCCTGCAGCCGCCAGCTCGACATCACCTCCGTCAAGCCTTTCGTCATTATGGTGGTGGGCGTCAACGGCGTCGGCAAAACCACCACCATCGCCAAGCTCGCCAACCGCCTCAAAAACAACGGGCACGCGGTCATGCTGGCCGCCGCCGACACTTTCCGTGCCGCCGCCATCGAACAGCTCAAAACCTGGGCCGGACGTCTCGATATTCCGGTGATCGCCCAGCATACCGGGGCCGACGCCGCGGCCGTGGTGCATGACGCCGTAAACGCCGCAACCGCGCGCGGCAGCGATATCCTGATCGTGGACACCGCCGGACGGCAGCACACACAGGCGGGCTTGATGGATGAACTGAAAAAGATCAAACGCGTGATCGGCAAGGCCGATTCCGCCGCACCGCACGAGGTGCTGCTGGTGCTCGATGCCGGCACGGGGCAGAACGCGCTCTCGCAGCTCACCCATTTCGGTGAGGCCGTGGGGGTAACGGGCCTCGCGCTCACCAAGCTCGACGGCACCGCCCGGGGCGGCATTCTGATCGCCATCGCACGCAAAACCGGGCTGCCCATCCGCTACATCGGCGTGGGCGAGGGCATGGACGACCTGCGTGAGTTCGATGCCGGAGAGTACGTCGATGCGCTGCTGCCCGCGCCTTGAACCGGTCGAACATGATCCAGTTTACCCACGTCTTCAAGCGTTATCCCGGCGGCTTCGACGCGCTGCGCAATATCAACCTGCAGGTCCGGCCTGGTGAAATGGTTTTCATCACCGGCCATTCGGGCGCGGGCAAGAGCACGCTGCTCAAGCTCATCACCGCCATCGAGCGGCCGACGCGAGGTGAGGCCGTTGTCAACGGCAAGAATCTTCTGCGCCTACCGCGACGCCGCATCCCCTACTTCCGGCGCGAGATCGGCGTGGTGTTTCAGGACCACAAGCTGCTTTTCGACCGCACCGTCTTCGACAACGTGGCGCTTCCCCTGATCGTCACTGGCGCGGATCCGCAGGAGGTCCCGCGACGCGTACGCGCGGCGCTGGAAATGGTCGGGCTGCTCAGCAAGGAAAAAATGTATCCAGTCACGCTCTCCGGCGGCGAGCAACAGCGTGTCGGCATCGCTCGCGCCGTGGTCAACAAACCACCGCTGCTGCTCGCGGACGAACCCACAGGCAATCTCGACAGCGCGCTGTCCGACGAAATCCTCGACCTGTTTCTCGACTTTCATCACCACGGCGTCACCGTGATGATCGCCACCCACGACTGGCATCTCATCAACCGCGCGCGCCAGCGTGTCATTGAATTGAAGCAGGCCGAGCTGGTCAGCGACTCGGGGGCGGCGGCATGATCAAAAACTATTTTTTGCGTCATGCACAGGTGTTTTTCTACAGTCTCGGGCAACTTACGCGTACGCCGGTCGCCACGTTCCTGACCGTGGCCGTCATTGGCATCACCCTGGCACTGCCGGCCGGTCTTTATGTTGCTATCGAAAACGTGCAACGTCTCGCCAGCGGCTGGGAAGACAACGGTCAGATTTCGCTGTTCCTGAAACAGGACGTCCCGGGCGCGGCCATCGAAAAACTCGCCGACAAAATCCGCCGCATGCCCGCCGTCTCCTGGGTGGACTATGTTTCGCGCGAGGCAGCGCTCACCGAATTCAAACGCCTGTCAGGCTTCGGCGAGGCGCTGAATGCGCTCGATCGCAATCCGCTGCCGGCGGTGCTGGTCGTGCATCCAGCCGCCAAGCACGCGCATCCCGACAAGCTGCAGGAGCTGCTCAAGGACTTGCGCCGCTTCAACGAGGTGGACATCGCGCAGATCGATCTCGAATGGGTACGCCGCTTGCATGCGATGCTCGAACTTGCCCGTCAGAGTGTGCTGATCCTGGCCGCGGGACTGGCGATAGCCGTGCTGCTCATTATTGGCAACACGATCCGGCTGGCGGTCCTCAATCGCCGCGACGAGATCGAGATCACCAAGCTGATCGGCGGGACCAACGCTTTCATCCGCCGTCCCTTCCTCTATACCGGCACCCTGCAGGGCCTGCTCGGGGCGCTGCTGGCCTGGCTGCTGGTGGGTCTGGGCTTGTTGCTCCTCACCGACCCCATTAACAACCTGGCCGGGCTCTACGGCAGCCGATTTGAGGCCGAGAACCTGGGTATTCTGGCTACTCTGGCCCTGATCGGCACCGGTGGTCTGCTCGGCTGGCTGGGTTCCCGCCTGGCTGTCGGCCGTCATTTGCGGGCGATAGAGCCACACTAAATTCATTGAAACCGCAGTTTTTTCCCTACTTTTCCGGGGGAAAAAGAACTTTTTAGTGATTTGGCACTCTTATGGACCGAGTGCTAAAATGCTTTCCCAATAAACCGTATACCGAATTAGTGGAGGTCCCGACCCATGGCCCAGTCACTGACATTGCCCATTAACCTCTACCCCGAAAAGGGGCTGTCGACCTATATCCGGGCGGTCAATGCGCTGCCGGTTTTGAGCGTGGAGCAGGAACGCAATCTGGCGCGGCGCTATCGCAAGCACAACGACCTCGACGCCGCCCGCCAGCTGGTGATGTCGAACCTGCGTCACGTGGTACGCGTCGCGCGCGGCTTCTCGGGCTACGGCCTGCCGCAGGCGGACCTGATCCAGGAAGGCAACATCGGCCTGATGAAGGCGGTCAAGCATTACGACCCGGCGCACAAGGTGCGGCTGATGTCATTCGCAATCCACTGGATCCGCGCCGAGATCTTCGACTACATCCTGCGCAACTGGCGCATCGTCAAGGTGGCGACCACCAAGGCGCAGCGCAAACTGTTTTTCAACCTGCGCAAGTCGCGAGAACGTCTGGGCTGGATGACGCGCGGCGAGGTCGATGCATTGGCCGAGAATCTGGACGTGGCGCCGGAGACCGTGCAGGAAATGGAAGGCCGCATGAGCAACGCGGACGTGGCGTTCGACGCCGACAACGATGCCGATGACGAAAGTTTTCATGCCGCGCCGGCCGGCTACCTGCAGGATATGCGTTACAACCCGGAAGTCCTGGCAACGCAGTCCGATCAGGATGATTTGCGCCAGACGCAGTTGAGTTCAGCACTGACCTCGCTCGATGCGCGCTCGCGCGATATCATCCAGCGCCGCTGGCTCGACGAGAAAAAACCGACGCTGCACGAACTGGCCGACGAATACGGCATCTCAGCCGAGCGCATCCGCCAGATCGAGATGAAGGCGCTGGATGTGATGAAAGACGCGCTCGAAGCATAAACACCGCCTTGCCTGAAAACAGAAGGGCTTCCATCTGGAAGCCCTTCTTTTTTGGACTGGTGTCTTGCCTCAGCACTGCCACATCAGGCTTCCGCATCAAGCCAGCACACCAGGTAATAGAGCCGCAAGCCTTCCGAAGATCGCGATGGCCCGATGACCCGAGCCGGATAGAGACTCTTTTCTGGGTTCGCACCGGAAACTGCTGCCGCCTCGGAATCAACCACGGTCACGCAATTCTCCGGAAACCGGTCGCGGGTGCGCCGCGGCGCATAGATCAGCGCAAAATACTCGTCGACGACTTTGCTTTCCGGATCGAGACCGATGCGCGTCATGGGGCGTACGGAGATCCCGGCGTCAGCGGCGGGTCTTGCCGAGGAGCCGCAGCATTTCGAGGTAGAGCCAAATCAGCGTCACCATGAGTGCAAACGCGCCGTACCACTCCATATATCTGGGTGCGCCGGCGCGTGCGCCCTGGGAGATGAGATCGAAATCCAGCGCCAGATTGAGCGCCGCGATGATCACCACGACCACGCTGAAACCGATCCCGAACATGCCGCTTTCGTGAATAAAAGGTATGCTGACGCCGAACAGGCGCAGGATGATATCAGCCAGGTAGACCAGGAAAATTCCGCCCGTGGCAGCGACGATACCCATGCGGAACTTATCGGTCACCTTGATGAGTCCCGAACGGTAGGCCAGTAACAGGGCGGCCATGGTGCCGAACGTCAGGCCCACGGCCTGGATAACGATGCCGGGGTACCTCATTTCGAATACGGCGGAAATGCCGCCGACCGCGAGGCCCTCGAGCAACGCATAGATCGGCGCCGTGACCGGTGCCCAGTTCTTCTTGAACACGGTAACGAGCGCCGCTACCAGTCCTCCGATGATGCCGCCCCACATGTAAGGAGCGACCACGGCGGGCTCTTGCGTGGTCCAGAACTGGTCCCAAGTCCAGCCAGCACTGATCAGCAACAGTGCCAGCAGCATGGCAGTACGGTTGACGGTCCCGCCAATGGTCATCGGCTCGGCGGTGCGCGGAAGGCTCCGGAAAGCATCCCGCGCGAGGACCGGATTTCCTGATTTCATTTCCATTCTTAATTTTCCTCTATAGGGGTAATTACCCATGTATG
This sequence comes from Sulfuricaulis sp., assembly GCA_035456865.1. Taxonomy (GTDB): domain Bacteria; phylum Pseudomonadota; class Gammaproteobacteria; order Acidiferrobacterales; family Sulfurifustaceae; genus Sulfuricaulis. The sequence continues at coordinate 17,116 of DATICK010000101.1, read as the reverse complement.
AGGGTAGCTGAAGCAATTGGTTCCGGATAGCATGAATGGCGCCGGCGATGTCCCGACGCGATTTCAAGGAATGGCCACACACGGATGCGAAATTATCAGGTCCGTGCCGTGAGGTGGCAACGCGCAACGCCAGCCACCCGGATGGCGGCGTTCGACGCTGAATTACTTGAATTCGTAGCGGATCTCGCCCGTCAGGGCCTGGGCCGTGTATCCGTTGCGCAGCTCCGCGGCATAGTACATCGCGCTGGTCAGCCCTTTCCGGTTCACGTATGCGACGCCGCCGCCAAGCCTGGCGCCGTTGCGCTCGATGTCCTGACCTTGAACCGTAAAGGCCGAATTGGGTGCACCCGTGAACGAGGCCGTGATCAGGGTGTTGTCGACGTTGAAGTTATAGTTCCAGGCGAGGCTCAACTCCGGCACCAGAATGCCATTAGCGCGTTCCAGCATGCGCCGGAAACGCAGTCCGAGGTCCGACGCGAAATACTGCGTTCTGCGCTCATCCATGTGCAGGCTGACGGCACCGGCTCCAGTTTCGTCAAAGCTGTCTTCTTGCAGGCTGCTGTACTGCAGGGACGCGAACGGTTCCCAGGTCCATCCGCTGACCTTGTAATAATATCCGCCGGCCAACAGTCCGGAGAACAGTCGGCCATCGTGGTAGCTGGTTGCGACGCGGTTCGCGCCCGCGATCAAAATGTTGCGCGAGTTGGCAAAGCGGTTGTTGCCGAATGAAAGCGCGCCCTCGACGTAAGCCTGATGGGTAAAATAACTGCCATACGCGGAAAAAACCGTGGCATTGATGTCACCGTTACCGAGGTTCTGGTCGAGATTCAGATTGGAGCGCGCATAGCCGACACTGACGCCGGCCATTATGTCATTCGTGATGTCGTGGTCGAAACCGAGCGTCGTCCCGGCCACGTTGTAATGGAATCCGGCATGAGTGTTATCGGAGTCCTGGTCGCCCTGCTGTCCGAAGGCATTGATCCACAATCCGTACGTGCCGTGACGCGAGTCGTCGCCGTCTTCCAGCAGTCTCCCGAGACGGTCCGGCGTCCCATCATAGGCGAGCATGACAGGCTTGTTGTCCGAGAACGAAGCAAAGCGCGTGCCGCCCGGAATCTCGCCGAGACGCATGTTCTGCATGCGCTGCCTCAGGCTCCCCGTGTTGGCGGCAATTTCGCCCGCGGCGGCTTGCGTGGAGCTGTTGTACGTGTCCGGGCTCAGGCTCGCGTAGGCGGCCGACAAATCCGGGGCGGACAGGGACTGGATATTTCCCAGCGCGTCCGACAGATTGCCGCTGGCCGTCGGAAGAACGGTATCGAGATACGTCGCCACGGCCCTGCCCACCGAATTGGTCGCCATGGTGGTGAAACTCGCGACGTTCGCCTCGATCTGGGCGGCGCTCGGCGTCTGCTGGTAGCTGAAATGCAGCAAGGGGCTGGGCGCGGGCAACAGCACGTCGCTGAACGCGCCGCTCACGCCCTGGGTGGCCTCGACCACGTCGTAGGTGGTACCGTTGATGTACGCCCCGTGGCCCTTGTTCACCGACAGGATGCCGGCGAGCGACGCCGTGCCGTCGTTCGCCAGCAGCGTCCCGTGATCGCCGCCGCCGTAGATCCAGGCCTCGTAGCTGCCGCCGGTCGCGAACGAATACGCGCTGTTCGTTTGCAGCGTGCCCTGGCTTATCTTGAGCTGTTGCATCGTGGGCAGGCCGGAAAGCGTGAAGGTGCCGGCACCATCCTTGGCGGCGTTCTCGAACTGCTGGATGCTTCCGGTGAAACTGCCGGAACCACTGAAATAGAGCGAATCGGTACCCGCACCGCCGTTCAGGCTGCCCGGAGCGTCGTTCAGTCCCGCGACGCTAGCGCTACCGATGAATGTCAGGCTGTCGTCGCCCCCGTTGAGCTGGATGCTTCCAATGGTAGTGGAGCCGTCGCCCAGTTGTACGATGTCGTTGCCGCTACCGGTGCGAATGGCAACGTCGGCGTGAGTATTGCCGCCCATGGTCACCGAAGTCGTGATGACACCGTCGTTAATGATCAGGTTGTTGCCGTCGCCGGTCTGAATACCGGTCGCGCTGCTACTGCAGGGCAAGGGTGCACAGCCATAACCGGCTAAGTCTGTGGCAGCGACGTCAATCACGCCATTGGTGTCATTAGATATCTGGTTGTAGCCGTTGCCGGTCTCGATTCCCACCGCCAGCGAGGTGACACTGGGGTTGAGTGTGCGACTGTATATCCCTGGTGTGACGATGGCGGGGGCGCCATCCGACTCTGGCGTAGCACGGACGGTCATGATGCCGTTATTGACGATTACGTTATCCCCATCTCCGGCACGAATGCCGACTGCCAGTGAATCGAGCGAAGCCGTGGCGGTTCCAGTCCCGTTGCCGTCGGCGATGCACCACTCCCACTTCAGGAAATGGATGCATACACCCTTGCCGGCCGCGACATCGGCAGTGGCCTGCGCCTTCGGAGCCGCAATAACGTCCAGCGTCCCATTATTAGTGATTCCGTTATTGCCATTCCCTGCCCAAATGCCGTAGGCACTGGCGTTGGCCCTTGCGGTGACATTTCCTGTGGCGTCACCCGTCGTGCCGCCGGAGACGGAAACCAGGGCTTCTGCATCCGGGCTGGCCGTCACGTTGATAGCCTGATTATTGATAATCGTGTTATTGCCGTCGCCCACTTTGATGCCATACGCCACCGCTGTGCTGGTGGCAGTTGAGGATGCGTTGCCATCACCGCTTGCCCCGTTACCGTTCGCGGCAGCATAGGTAGGCTTGGTATCTAGAATAATTTCCTCGTCCTGACAATTTGAGACGATCTCGTATACCGGATTGCCATTGCCGTCGAGCACATCCTCGCACGTCGTTATAGGGTCACCCGTGGTCGGATCCGTGGTCGTGGTACAAACCTGTTTGACCTGCGCCGTTTCGGAACAAACCTCTTGGGTTGTCGTCAGCGACTTCACCGTCGTGGTCCGTGCCAGCACTGAAATCAAGTTGTTGTTGACGATGTGATTGTTGCCGTCGCCCGTCAGAATACCGCCCGCCGTGGCGTGGGCCGTGCTGTTGGCGGCGGCAACTCCATTTCCGTTCCACGAAAGCTTGGCGCCGTCGGCAAGGGAAAAGGCATAGCCGGTCCCCTGTACCTTGACGTCGATAGCGCCATTGTTCTGTAGCCGGGTGTCACCGTCGCCGGTTGTCACGCCTTGACCCGTCGCCGTTCCCGTGGCTTTGGCGACGGTATTGGCCGTGCCCGTTATAAAGCCGGACTTGGCGTTGTTCTCGGTCAACGCATCGGAGGCCACATCCAGCTTGATGGTTCCGAGATTGAGCATGACATCCTGGCCAGCACCGGTGTCGACTCCCGCGGCGACGATGTCGGCAATTGCTTCGCCGTCAACATGGGTGCCACCAAAAACCGTTCTGGCCCCACCCGTTATGGTGGTCCCGGCAGAACCTGTTACGTTGATCGTGCCTTCATTTTGAATCCAGTCGGCATCGTCGCCCCCGGCAATGCCGGTTGTGTGCGTGTCAGCACTCGTGGTGATCTCATCGGATGCCTTGCCTGCCAACGTCCATGCTGAGCCATCAAGGTTGGCTTGAGACACTGCGTCGGCATTAAGCGATCCACGGTTGATGATCGCGTCATTGCCGGCACCACCGGCGATGCCGATTGCTGTGGCCTGAGTAACCATCCCGACGGAACCGGGGATGTTTTTTGCCGCTCCGGCGAGCTCCCAGGATGAATTCGATATGGTTGAAGTTGACGACGCACTCACATTGAGAGTGCCGGCGTTGAGTATCTCATCATCTGTCATACCCATTTCGGTGATTCCGACATCGCCAGCCCCACCATACATAGCCACCGCCGTCGCCGTAGGAGAAATGATGGCATCGGATCGGGCGGCGCCGATGAGATTGATGCTGACGCCCTTGGCATTTGCCGTTGATGTCGCGGTGACATCCATCTTGCCGGTATCATAATTGGTGAGCGTGTCCTGATTCAGACCGCCCTGCATTCCGGTTGCGTGCGCTTCAGCCGTCGCATCGGCCTTGCTGACGGTATAACCAATTAATGATAATCCAACACTCTTGGCGGTGACGTCGGCTGTGCCCGTAGCCGATAGGCTGCCACTATTCGAAAGAGCATTGAGTCCGTCCTTGGCATACATACCGAATGCTTCGGCTTTGCCGGAGGTGCTGGCATTACCAAGCGCCGCGCCTGTACCAAGCAGACCAATGCTCTGGCCGGTAGCGTTGACCGTCGCCTCCGCGCTCAGGGTTCCGCTATTGGTGACCTCGGTAACTTTATCCAAGTCGCCCAAGCCAGCGTCTATGCCGTAGGCATAGACCTCGGCAGCGCCATTTGCATCGGGAATGGTCGCTCCGACTTCGGTAAGGGTGAAACTACGCGCCAGGGTCTCGGCATGCGCTGTCACCGTGGTCGTGCCGTATTGGTAGATCCAGTCTCGACCGTCGCCACCGCTAATGCCGGAGGCTCTCGTGATCGATTGTGTCGAGGCATCGGCAGTGCTAAAGCCGATTAATGCCAAGCCTACAGCGGTATCTTTGGTCGCAGCCGTGGCATTCACATTGGTCGTGGAATTTTCCATGCTGTAAATTGTGTCTTCACCGGCATCGCCAGCGATGCCGACGCCGTTGGCTTCCGCCTTGGTGACAGCATCAAAATAGGAATCGGCGATCGAAGCACCGCCACCGATGAAGCTCACGCTGACCCCGCCGGCATCAGCCAGGGTGTTTACATTCAGGGCGCCACGATTCACGACGAGGTCATTGCCCGTGCCAGCGTCGATCGCGGTGGCATGCGTGATGGCCGTCGAAGTGGCATTCGCCCCGGCCACGATGCCGAGCGTCGCGGCGACACCGACCGAATCGGTATCAGCGCTCACCGGGGCGTCCTCCGTTCCCGTCAAGCCGACATTGATCACGCCGTTGGCAGTATTGTTGAGCGTGTCGTTGCCATTGCCGCCGGAGATGCCGTAGGCCGTGGCATCCGCATGCGTTCCGCCATCCCAAAAGGCATCGGCGGCCACGGCGGCGCCGAGTCCGCTGATGTCAACAGCGACACTGGTCGCGCGGGCATCGGCCACGGCGTTAACAGTCTTGTGATTGGTGATGGTGTCGTCACCGTCGCCGCCATCCATGGCGCTGCTCTCGGCCGTCGAGGTCGAGGTGGCGATGGAACCGGCGACGCCGATTACCGTCACGGACACCTGGTCGGAGTTGGCGCGCGAGATCGAGCGGGCATCAAGAAGCGCGGAGTTGATAAGAGTATCCTTATCCTTGCCGCCGTCGATGCCAATAACATAAGCGCTGGAGTGGGTGCCGCCGTTCCACACCGAATCGCTCGCCAACGCAACGCCAAACACACCGATCGAGCCGGTCGCCGCTACCGCGGTGGAATCAGACCGGGCAAGGCTGTCCTTGTAGTTAAAGATCGTGTCCTCACCATCACCACCGCTGATCGCAGTGGCATCGGCGCGCGCGGTGGCAGTCGTCAGTGCCGCCGCAACACCGCCGAAGCTAAAGGGCACGTTTCCCGCCGCCGAGAGTGCAGTGCTGCTGACAGCGATGGTTGGGTAGTCCTCACTACCTCCGGTATTTGTGATCACATCGTTACCCCCGCCACCGTCAATACCGATAGTGGTGGCCTGCGAATGGGTGCCGCCGCTCCACACGGCATTGTTCGCGGTCGCCAGGCCGAAGACATTAACGGACACACCCAGCGAATCAGCTTCGGCATAGGCGTCAGTCCTGATGAGGTTGATGTTATCGACAGTATCTGCGCCGCCGCCCGCATCGATGCCGGTTGCCTCGGTGAAGGCGGTCGCATCGGTAACGGCGCTCGACACGCCATAGAACTCGATCGGCACGCCGAGTGAAGGGGCAACAGAGCGCACCGTGAGGTCAAGCAGGGCGGCGTTCGTTACCGTATCGACGCCGTCACCGGCGTCGATGCCGGTGGCAGCCGCATGGGCGTGGGTACCGCCGGTCCAGGCGGCATCGCCGGTCACGGCCACACCGGCCGGCGTCACCGCAACGTTGATGGCGTCGGCATTAGCCTTGGTAAAAGTGGTAATGGCACCCCCGTTATAGACGGAGTCATTGCCAGCGCCCGTATCGATACCGGTGGAATGCGCCTCCGCCGTCGCGGTGGAAAGCACGCCGGCGACTCCGGCCACCGACACGGCGACATCGATGGTCGGCGCGTATGCCTTTGAGGTGAGATTGATAGCGCTGTTGTTGGTGACGACGTCGTTACCGGATGCGATGACAACATCTCCGGTGACCTGGTCATTGCTAAAATCGAAATTGGAATCGAAGCCGTTGGCGTCGTGGTTTATGGTGGTGCGCGTGGTGGACCGTTGAACACCATCCGACCGGATACCGACCGCATTAGCCGTTGCCGTGGTGCCCCCATTCCACACGGCATCGCCGGCAAGCGCAACGCCCCCGGTGGGCACCACGCCAACGTTCACCGTCAGGGCATCCGATGTGGCGGTGGCGTTCAACTCGCCGCTGTTGGTGATGGTATCGGCGTCGGCGCCGCTGTCGATGGCGATGGCTTCAGCGTCGGCCGTCATGGTCGTCACCGCCGCCCCCGCGCCCGTGGCGACAACCGATATGCCAATCGACGGACCGAAAGCGCTCGCCGTCGCGTCGATTTTTCCGGTGTTCGTAATCGTATCGGCGCCGCTACCCTTAACAAGCTCCTGGTCAACCACGAGCGAGGATCCGTTCGCGTCGTGGCTTACGGTGACCGTGGTGGCCTCGCGTTTCATACCGTCGCTATCGATGCCGACGGCGCGTGCCCGCGCGGTTGCACCGCCGTCCTGCAAGGCATCGGCCGCCACGGCAAAGAAAGGAGCCACGGCTATGTTCAGGGCATCGGCATTACCGGTGGCGGTCGCCACCAGCTCGGCCGTATTGTCAATGACGTCTGCACCGTCACCACCGTCGATGGCTGTGCTGCTGGCGGTACTGGTAACGTTGGCCGCCGACACCGCTGCACCGGCTGAAATTGACACGCCAATCGACGGGCCAAAACTTGCCGCACTCGTGTCAATCTTGGCCCGGTTAATAATGATATCGTTGCCGCTGGCGTAATCGGTGGAACGCTCGTACGCAATTTGCTGTCCGCCATTGGTTGAGCTCAGCGTGACCCGGTCGGTTTCAGTCTGGACACCATCCGCCGTGATGCCGCTGGCGCGGGAAACAATATTGCTGCCGCCTTGCAGCACGGCATCTGCCGTCACGGCCACGCCCGCCCCGACCAGGGATACGTTCACCGAATCAGCGTTGGCATAGGCATGGGTCGTCAATACACCTGCGTTCGTAATGGAATCCGTGCCGCCACCGCCGTTGATGCCGGAAACACGCACATCGGCCGTCGAGGTGGTTACGGCGGCGGCCAAACCGGTCTCCCATGTCATGCCCACACCAACGGCTGCCGCCACCGCCGTGCCCGTGGTATCAACGGCGCCCACGTTGTTGATGGCGTCGTTGCCCCCACCATATGTCGTCACGGTACCAAAAGTAGCCAGGGTATCGTTCTCGCCAAGGTTGAATTCTGGCCGGATCGTCTCGGACAAGACACCGTCTCCATCGATGCCATTTGCCACGGCCTGTGCCTTGACCCCGCCATTCATCAGATCATTACCAGCCACGGCAACTCCGTTCGTGGTATACGAAACACTGAAAGCATCGGCATTGGAAAAGACCGTGGTCGTGAGTTGGCTACGGTTGGTAACGGTGTCGTTGCCATCCCCGCCGCTGATGGAAGTCGCCGCGGCCTTGGCTGTCGCAGTGGTCTCGGCAGCAGCAACGCCTGCGAGCTCCACGGATACCCCGATCGAAGGGGCCACTGCCCTCGCGGTGGTCTCGATATTCGCCAAGTCGTTGGCTGCGGGAACCACTTCGAAATAATCCGGCGGATTGGTTAGCTCGGGAAGCGGGACACCATTGTTGATCGTGTCGTCACCGCTTCCCCCTTTCAGGCCGGCGGCTGTCGAGTGTGCCACCGTGCCACCGAGGAAGGTCGCGTCGTTCGCCAGGGTGACGCCCACGGAGGAAATGGCCACATTGACCGTGTCAGCGTTAGCAAATGCTTTGGCAGTAAGCAAACCGAGATTATCTATATGATCATTGCCATCACCGGCATCGATGGCCGATGCCTCGGCCTCGGCCGTTGAAGTGGAGATGGCGCTCGCAACTCCTTTCCAGGCAAGGGCTATCTCAGGCGCGGTAGCGATGGCTGTCGCGCTGGCGTCAATCTGTCCTGTGTTGGTAATCGCATCGTTACCGCGGGCCTCTTCCTGCGAATTCTTAGTGTCTATTCGATCGTCACCGCCTGATTTGATTGTGATGGTCGACTGTGTATTTCTCTCGCCCCCATCCGCATCAATGCCGATCGCCGCGGCCTTGGCAGTCGTGCCGCCTTCCCACACCGCATTGCTCGCGACTGCAAAACCTCCTTCCGTTGGGCTGATACCGATCGGTACGGCTGAGGACCACGCCGTGGATGTCAATGTGCCGCTATTGGTGATGGTATCGACACCGTCGCCTCCATGGATGGCGACCGCCGTCGCTGCGGTTGAGGATTGGGACGAGATCGCGGACAGCCCCTTGGTCGTGATCGCCGCATCAAGCGATAAAGAAGTGGCCGTGGCGTTGGCCTCGATGTCACCGTAATTGTCGACGGTATCGTTGCCGCCTGCCGAATCCGTCGTCTTGATATGGACGATGGTGGCGCCGCCGTCGTTGATGGTCAGCGTTGTATTTGTGGTTTTGGTTCTCTCGCCACCATCGGCGTCGATTCCGATGGCCGTGGCCACGGCTTCGGTGCCGCCGTCCCAGATTGAACCACTGGCCGCCAATCCTTTGGTGGCAATGGCAATGCTCGCCGCGCTGGCTGACGCCTCGGCAGTCGAAGTAAGTTTGCCGCTATTCGTGATGTTGTCGTCGCCACTGCCCCCGCGGATCGCGGTGGCGGTGGCTTCCGAACCCACGCTGGTGACCGTGGCCGCGAGTCCTTTCTCGGCCACCAGTGCGACACCCAAAGATGGCGCGTCTGCCTTCGCCGTGACGGCGATGGCCTGTTCATTCAGAATCGTATCGGCGCCACTCGCGTTCTTGGTATTTGTCTCGAGGACGGTTTTCACACCGTCACTGCCGATGTGTGCCGTGACAAGCATTGTATCGGTGGTACCGCCATCGCCGTCGATACCAACGGCGATGGCCTCGGCTTGAGTACCGCTTTCCCAGGACGCGTCCGCCTTAACCTCTAAGCCATTTGCATCAACGGCTACGCCTTTGCCCGACACCGTTACTTTACCGGCATTGGCTTGCGACTCCGCGACGACGGTCATCTGACCCGGAACCAGGTCTGGATATTTTTCCGGGTCCGGAAGCAGGTTCTGAATGACGTCATCGCCATTTCCGCCCGTGATGCCCGTCGACTCGGCCTTGGCTTCGACGTGCGAAATGGTAGAGGCCGTGCCCTTGCTCGTAACAGCGACATTCTTCGCGTCCGATGTCGCCGTTGCGTGGGTGGAGATATCGCCATAGTTGGTAACAGAATCATTACCGTCCGCCGTATCACCTGCCGAGACCTTATTGGGAACAACTGCGATGTCGCCTTTTGTGGTCTCGTATTGGACGTTGACGCCGTTATCGTCAACACTGACTTCAGCCACGGTCGAACTGTCTGGCGCGCCGGCGGCGTAAATGCCCTTGGCATTCGCCTCGGATTTGATGCCACCGTTCCAGAAGCCATCAGAAGATTGCACCTTGCCTTCCGTCGAAACCGCTACCTTCAGTGCTTCGGACAAGCTGTCCGCGGTGACCGTGAGTTTGCCGGTATTGGTGAGGATGTCCTCTCCACGTCCCAGGTCGATGGCACTGGCAGTGCTTTCCGAAGTAGAAGTGGATTTAGCTGCGGCGGCGCCCTTAACTGTCACGCCGACACCGGCAGCGTGGGCTCCAGCCATGGCATGCGCTTCGATATCGCCATCGTTGGTCACGACATCATTGCCGATTGCGTGAGCTTCCGATTGGTTATAGCCCAGCACCAGGCCATATCCGAACAATGGGCCTTTGTCTTCAATAACGAGTTTTCCCCCGCGCTGGGTGTCACCGGTCACACCATCGGCAGAAATACCGATAGCGATGGATTTAGCTGTCGCACTGCCGTCGGCGGCGGACTCGGACTTGGAACCGTTTTTGCGGCTCCCGTCTTTCCCGGACGAACCGCTCTCCACGCCGACTGAGACAGACAAGCTTGACGCATCGGCAAAGGCAGTAGACGTGAGCAGGCCGGTGTTGGAGAGCGTGTCGTTGCCACCGCCGAGATCGATCGCCGCCGCGGTGGCTTCGGATTCGGACTTGACATCGGCCGAGGCCTTTCCATTGACCGTCACGCCAACACCGGCAGCGATCGTGTATGCGTCGGCCTCGACTCCGATTTCGGCATTGTTGGTGATGTTGTCATCACCGCTGTCATGCGCTTTCGTCTGGCTAACGTTGATGGTATTACGGGTATCCTCGGAAACCAGTTCGACCGAATACGTGGTGCCGGCACCCTCTCCGTCTGCCGATATTCCGGTAGCGAGCGAGTGGGCGGTCGCGCCACCTTTGACGGCGGAGGTGACCTCTTCCTTGGCGGCCGGGTCGGATTTATCGCCGACGGCAACGTCGATATTAATCGCAGTAGAGATGGCGGTAGCCGTCAGTTTGCCGGTGTTATCGATGAGGGTGTCATTGCCGCCGCCCAAGTCGATGGCGACGGCGGCGGACTCGGCTTCAGATTCCGTGTCTGCTGACGCATTGCCTTTGGTGGTGACGCCGACACCTGCAGCAACATTGACGGCCGTCGCGTTTGCCTCGATCTCGGCGCCGTTGGTCACGCTGTCATCGCCGGCGAGATTGGCCTCCGGCGTCACGCTTAATCGATACGTCGTACTTGCGTCGTCAACAACGTAATCCGCCACGGCGGCGATTTCGCTGCTCACGCCGTCGGCGGCGATGCCGGTGGCGGCAGATTTGGCGCTGTTTCCGCCGCCCAAGGCAGCTTTGTCCTTGATTTTGTCGATGTTGCCCGGTTCTGGTTCGCCACCAACGGCGACATCGATGGCGAAGGCCGTTGCAATGGAGGTAGCGGTAAGTTTGCCGTTACTGGTGTTGGTGAGCGTGTCATTACCGCCGCCCAGGTCGATTGCCGCCGCGGTGGCCTCGGCCTCGGATTTGACCTTGGCCGAGGCGTTCCCTTCGAACGACACACCGATTCCCAATGCGCTGGAAGTTGCCGTGGCATTGGCAGCGATCTCGGCGCTGTTGGTAACAACGTCATTGCCGATAGCAAGCGCGTTCGGTGACACGCTGTATTTGTAGGCAACGCTATTGCCATCGGCAAAAAAATCGTTTTCGAATTTGGCCGCCAGATCGATACCACCATTCTGGAACGCGTCTTTGACCTCCGGCTTGATCGCTTCTTTGAGCGGCATGCCAACACTATCGGCGGCAATTCCAATAGCGGTGGAATTGCCGGTGGCGCCGCCTTCGGCGGCGACCTTGGTCTTGCCCGCAGGGTCCGTATCGCGCTTGCCGCCGAGAGCAGCATTGACGGCGATAGCGGTGGCGTCGGCCGTGGCCGTGATTTTTTCATTGTTGCTAAGCGTGTCATCGCCGCCGCCCGAATCGATGGCGATGGCATTGCTCTCGGATGTCGATTTCACGCTCGCGGCGGCGCTGCCATTGGACTCAATTATCGAAGCGCCTTCCGCCAGGACGAAGGACGAAGAGGTCACGTCGAACGCGGCGAGATTGGTAATCGTATCGGTGCCGGCGCCTCCGGCGAGCCCGCTGGCGCTGGCGCTGGCCTTCACGTCACCTATCAATTTCGACTTGCCGGCCTCTTCTTTGGTAGGCGCAAGCGAAGCACTGGCGCCAATGGCGGTGGCCGTGGCATCCACGGTGAGACTGCCGGAATTCGTGACGGTATCGTCGTTGTCGCCGCCGTCGATGGCTGTTGACTCGGCCTTGGCCATGGCGGAAATGTCAGCTTTGGCTATGCCTTCGAGAATCGCGGGCAGACCGGGCAAGGTGGTTGCCGATGAAATCGACGACACGGACCCGGTATTCGTAATGGTGTCATTGCCGGCGCCACCGTCGATACCCTTGGCCTCTGGAGCGACCTTGATGAGGGCGTTGTAAATTATATTCGAGCCGGGAAACGCCGGCGGTGTGATAATCGGAGTAAGCACGGCCGTGGCCTTGGCCACAATGTCCCCGAGATTGAACACCGCGTCACGGTCATCACCGGCATCGACAGCAAAGGCCTTCGGATCACGGATCCCGAAAGGATCGAGCATGATGAGCGCGCCGGAGGTGACGGTGACGGAATCGTTGCCCCCCTCGCTGGCCACACCATCCGTATCCGTCCCGGTACAGATGATCGTGTCGGCCGCCGCGCTTCCCGGCGGAGTGCAATCAGCATTTGCCGCCGATTCCGCGCCCAAGAGGAAACACACCGACAGCAGAACACGATATGACGTCAACGGATAAAAGCGTCGCTTCATTTTCCCCTCCACCCCAAGGCTGGAAATGACGTTCGCCTATCGGGCAATTCTTGATTCTTTTGTACAGCGACAACCCAAGAAGACATTTACGATGACGTAACTGAATGACAGGCCTCACTGCGGGCCGCGAGCCGAGATGACGGGGATTACGAAAAAACGGCGCAAACGAATCGGGCTAAACCAGGGATTCCTGTGCGGCATGGAAAACGGCCATGCGGGCTTGATTTACTATCTCTGGCGATGCAGCGGAACGATTAACCGTTACAAGGAAATCCGTCCGCTCTTAGGCACTTTCATCCTTTTCTCCGCTTGGTGGCAGAGCAAATTCTTGGCCACTTGCGCTCCATACCCCATCTCTTATTGTTAGTTTTGAATTGCACTTATTATGATTATGTGAATACACCCGGCCATCAACCCCTGTCAACAACTATGTTTCCCGAGACACGCCCCGGTTCAGCGTCCCGACAGGTAGTAGCATCGGCAAAACTCTGAAAAGACGTTGTTTTGGTTTCCGGCTCACGCTACAAAGCCCCTATGGAATTCGAGAAATTATTTTTCGCCACCTGCCCCAAAGGCATCGAGTCGCTGCTCGCCGATGAACTGCGCGGACTCGGGGCCGAAGGCGTCAAGGAAACGCGCGCCGGGGTCGCATTCACCGGCACGCTCGCGACGGCCTATCGCGCCTGTCTGTGGTCGCGGCTCGCCAACCGCATCCTGTTGCCGCTCAAAAGTTTCCCCGCCGCTTCGCCGGAGGCACTCTATGAGGGCGTCCAGACCATCGCCTGGAAAGAGCATCTGGCGTCCGAGGGCACGCTGGCGGTGGATTTCACCACGTCGCAATCCGCCATCACTCATTCGCATTACGGCGCGCTCAAGGTGAAGGATGCCATCGTGGATCAACTGCGCGACGAGTTCGGCGCGCGCCCGTCGATAGACACGGCGCAACCCGATGTGCGGGTGAATGTCTATCTGCTGCGCGATGAAGTGACGGTTAGTCTGGATCTATCGGGTGAATCGCTGCACCGGCGCGGTTACCGCGCGCAGACGGTGGAGGCGCCGCTCAAGGAAAATCTCGCCGCGGCCATCCTCATGCGCGCCAATTGGCCCGCCATCGCCAGGGAAAACGGGGCGCTGGTCGACCTGATGTGCGGCTCGGGTACGTTGCTGATCGAAGCGGCCATGATTGCGGCCGATATTGCCCCTGGGCTGGCGCGCGAGTACTTCGGCTTTTTCAACTGGAAACAGCACGATGCCACCCTTTGGTCGGATTTGATCGAGGAAGCGCACAACCGTCGCGAAGCCGGGCTCCCGAAATTACCGCCGATTCACGGCTACGATCGCGACGCGCTGGCTATCCGCGCCGCGCGCGACAACATAAAACGCGCGGGGCTGGGCAATCTTATGATTGCACAACAACGTGAGCTGGCCGCCTGCACGCCGGAACAGAGCCCGACCGGGCTCGTGGTGATCAACCCGCCCTACGGAGAACGCCTGGGCCCGAGTTCCGAGCTGCCGGCGCTTTACGCCGAACTCGGTACACAGCTGAAGACATGCTTCCCCGGCTGGCGCGCCGCGGTGTTCACCGGCAATCCCGAGCTCGGAAAATCCATGGGTCTGCGCGCCACGAAAATGCACACCCTCTACAACGGCGCGATCGAGTGCAAGTTGCTGCACTTCGAAATCACGCCGGAAAATGTCGTGGTTGAGCGCGCGCCGAAACCCTTCGAGATCCGTCCCGGCTCCAGCGCCGAGATGTTCGCCAACCGGCTGCGCAAGGACCTGCAGCACTTCGGCCGCTGGGCGCGGCGCCAGGAAATTTCCTGTTACCGCCTGTACGACGCCGATTTGCATGAGTACAACCTGGCGATTGATGTTTACGAATCGGATAAACGTTATGTGCACGTACAGGAATACGAGGCGCCGGACACCATCAGCCCCGACAAGGCGCGCCAGCGCCTGCAACATGCACTCGGGGTGATTCCGCTGGTACTCGAGATCCCGCGCGAACAAATGTTCTTCAAGGTCCGTCGCCGCCAGAAAGGCGGCGGGCAATACGAGAAAATGGACGAAACCGGCGAGTTCCATGAAGTGCGCGAAGGGGCGTGCCGTTTTCTCGTGAACTTCACCGACTACCTCGACACCGGACTGTTTCTCGACCACCGCGCCACGCGCGCGATGCTGGGCGAACTGGCCAAGGGGAAACGCTTTCTCAATCTCTTCGGCTACACCGGCACCGCCACGGTGCATGCGGGGCTCGGCGGTGCGGCGTCCACCACGACCGTGGACATGTCATACACCTATCTCGATTGGGCGCAGCGAAATTTCGAGCTGAACGGGATGAAGGGAAAAAACCACGAGCTTGTCCAGGCGGACGTGCTGGTGTGGCTCAAGCAAAACCACGCGCGGCGCTACGGTCTGATCTTCCTCGACCCGCCGACGTTTTCGCGCTCCAAGCGCATGGAGGACACGTTCGACGTGCAGCGCGATCACGTGGCGCTCATTTCGGATGCCGCCGCACTGCTCGAGCCGGAGGGTATTCTGATCTTCTCGAGCAATCTCCGCCGTTTTAAAATCGATCGGGAGGCGCTGTCACCGTTCACGGTCGAGGACATCACCCGCAGAACCATCCCTCAAGACTTCGAGCGCAATCCGAAAATACACCAGTGCTTCCGGATTACCCGGAAAACGAAATGATCTAAACCGTCGCGCGGCGCATGGTGCGCTTGAGGGCGTGAATCTGGCGCAGCACGCCATGCAGCTGACTACGGTCCTCCGATGCCAGGATTTCGTCGCGCTTTTTCTTGAGCTCGCGGATTTTTCCCTTGATCGCCACCTTGTCGATGCCCTCGACATGATGATGCTCGTGCATGTCGATCCCGAGCGCGGTGCACATGGCCTTGAGCAGATGATCCTTGTTCATTTGGGTCGCGCCCTCGACCGCCTCGTGCTCGATGCCCTTGGCGATCTCGCGCAGATCGGCCACCGTCTTTTCCTTCAACTCGTGATAGGTATAAGCCACGCTGATTCTCCTTGTCGCAGGTCTGTCGAAAATGTCCGTCGCAAGCTTATAAAACTGTCGCTCACTGTTTCAAGCCGGGGACCTCGGTTAAATATCCCCCGGCCGGTAGAAAAACACAAACCGCCCATTCTCCACGTTCACCATGAGGGTGGCGCCGTGGTGGATGCCATAATCCACGTAACCCGGCACGGCGCTGTCCTGATGACATTCGCTCACGTGCTGCGGCGCCTCGAAATCTCGGTCGCGATCATACCAGGACAACAGCATGGGATCGTTCAGGCGCGCGCCGGCTTCGGCTTGGGCCAGCTGCATGGCCTCGAGATAGTCCGCCACCGGCGTCTGGGGATGTAGCGGCACGATCGCGATGCCGGACAGGTCGGGCGGGGATGGCACGGGACAGGCGGTCGCGTCATCGTCACCGGTGGATGCCGGCTGGTTGCCGATTTTCCTGTCAGACGAAAAATACCTGGTATTCATGGTTGGATACGACATTCCGGGAGCGGAGCGCCAGCAGAGCTAGCGCCGGTCGGTCTGAAAAATACGCTCGTCAGGTGCCCTTCACAAGGCCTGTCCGGGCGGGTTATTGTTGCGTTCGATATATGTGCTAAAACTTATAAGATGTCAGAATCAAAAACTTAGCGAAGGAACCTCTACACACTAATGAAGCCCTCAAGAATACTCGTTGCCTTGGCGACCGTCGCCGGGATAACCGCCACCGCGCTCCACGTCACCTCGGACGCCAACGTCACTCCGCCGCCACCGGCCGCAGTTGATGAACCGGCGTCGTACATCAAAGCCGAGGACATCATTCAATACGGCCAGCCCAACCGCCTCTCGCTACAATCGAACGTGGCCATCGTCATGGATGACCGCGAAGGCGTCATGCTCTACGGGCGCAATGTCGATCGTCCACGCCCGATCGCCTCGCTCACCAAGCTGATGACCGCGCTGGTCATTATCGAGTCGGGGTTGTCTCTCGAAGAACAAATCAAAATCACGCGTGAAGATCGCGACCGCCTGCGCGGCACGCGCTCGCGTCTGGGTTTCAACGCCGTGTTCACGCGCTACGACCTGCTGCGCGCGGCGCTCGGCGCTTCCGACAACCGCGCGGCCGCGGCGCTCGCACGCACCTACACGGGCGGACAGGAAGCGATGGTCCAGGCGATGAACGCCAAGGCCCAGGCACTCGGGATGACGCAGACTCGTTACGCCGATGCCTCCGGACTGGATAGCGGCAATGTTTCCACCGCGCGCGACCTTACACTCCTTGTCGCCGAGACGCGCAAACACGCATTGCTCCATATCCTGACGACCACCGCGTCATTTCGCATCACTGACCAGGCCTCGGGCCGCGAGCTTGCCTATCACAACACCAACCGGCTACTGCGCAAAGACAGCTGGGACATCGCGCTCAGCAAAACCGGTTACACGGCAGCGGCCGGCAATTGCCTGCTGATGCAAACCACGATCGCCAATCGCCCGCTCACGATCGTGCTG
>DATICK010000100.1:0-2719 GCA_035456865.1 Sulfuricaulis sp. | reverse complement strand
CCTGAGCTTGTCCCGCCGCTGTATTTTCTTCTGTGGTATATTCCAGCAACTGCACCAGCGGCCATGTCTTCATGCCTGAAGTAAATTCATCCTTGGTTATGAAAATCTCCGTAGGCTCCAGCAATGGATGTTCGATGTCGTGGCGCATCTCGCTGTAGCGCTGTAGCGTTTCCTGCTGGAATTTTCCGGCGGTCTCACCTGCGCCGGCCTCCAGGAGGCACAGCGTGTCTTTCGGCAGATAGTCGAAGATTGTCGCCATCTGCGGAAAAAACAGCGGCAGGTAATATTCGGCCCCCGACGGGCTGATGCCCTTGCTGATGTCGCGATAGAGCGGGACTTTTTGCGGGTCGCCTTCGAAGCGCGCACGGAAAGCTTGGCGGAATTTCTGGATGGCCTCCTCGGTCATCGGAAATTCGCGCGCCGGCAGCAACTGGATGGACTTCATGGTATTGCCGGAACGCTGCGTCGCGGGATCGAATTCGCGGATGGATTCCACCTGATCGCCGAAAAGATCGATGCGATAGGGCTGATGACTGCCCGCCGGGAACAGATCTATGAGACCGCCGCGGATGGCGAACTCGCCGGCCTCCATGACCTGCGACACATTATGGTAATTGGCGTGAATCAATTGTTCGCGCAACTGCTGGATATTGAGCCGATCGCCGAGCTTGAGCAGGAAACTGTGCCCGGTGACAAAATCTCTCGGTGGCAGGCGGTGCAGGAGCGTGGAAACGGAAGCCAGCACCACGCCGCGTGTCAGGCCCGGAAGTCGGTAAAGCGTCTCCAGGCGCTGGGAAACGATGTCCTGGTGCGGCGAGAACACGTCGTAGGGCAGGCTCTCCCAGTCGGGCAGCGGCAGGATGGGCAGGTCGCTGGCATAGAAGCGGATCTCGTCTTCCAGTCGCTGGGCGGAGAAGCTGCTGACGGTAATAATCAGCAGTGGTCCGTCGCGGCCTTCGGCGGCCGACGCGATGGCCAGACCGCGTCCGCTGCCGGCCAGCCCGCCCCAGGCGCAGCTTTCCCCTGGATGCGTGGGCAGAACCGGCTTTAGTGGCGAATCCAAGTGTTTATTGATGCTATGGGTCCATGACCTTGCCGGCCTGGCGGCAAGGCTGGCTATTCTACCCTAAGTCACCGCGGGGGCACCCATGGGTGAAAATCCAAAAAGTCTTGTCAGAGGAGTGAGTTACAGGCATAATCTAATCCAGATCAACAATAGTTGACTCTAAGTTAATAGAACCCATTGCTACATAACCGAGGAGAATGGCTGAATGGCGACGAAACGTCCGCGCTTTAAGGTTGGTGATACGGTTTTTTATCCTTCCGCAGGTGTAGGCGCAATTCTGGCCGTTGAAGATATCTACCATTCCGGCCAAGTCGAGTCGTGTTTCGTCATCCGCATCCAGGATACCCAAATGACCGTCAAGGTGCCGCGCTCCAATCTGGAACGCAGCGGCATCCGCCCCTTGCTGGACGGGAAAAAACTCAAGGAACTGTTCAAGATTTTATCCTCCAAGAGCAAGCGCCGCGTTACCGGCGGCAACTGGGCCGAACGCTGCAAAGACATCGAGCGCCGCATCAACTCCGGTTCCTGTCTTGAGCTTGGCGAAGTGGTGCGCGACCTGACACGCTGGAAAAAACAGTCCGGGCTTTCCTTCGAAGAATCCATGTTGCTCGAAACGGCTAACAGCTATCTCGCGCGCGAAGTTGCCGCGGTGCAGGGAATCGCTCCCGACGCTGCCAAGGTTCGTATCCTCAGTTATATCGAAGAACACGCCTGATTCTTCAGAACGTAATACTCATTCTGTCCAGACGAAAGCAGTAGGGCGATGCGTATTATGTCCAGACGAGCGAAGTAGGTCGACATTTATGACCGCCGCTGACGGAATCTGGGCTCTCGTACCGGCGGGTGGCCGGGGTCTGCGCATGCAGGCGCCGTTGCCCAAGCAGTATCTCTCCCTTCTCGGTCGTCCCGTCATCCTGCATACGCTCGAACGCCTGTGCACGCATCCGCGCGTGCGCGGCGTCATGGCCGGGGTTTCCGATCAGGATCGTCACTGGCAGGCACTGATCCCCATGATCGCAAATCTCCCGAAGTTTCTCGGCAAATATTCCGGCGGCGAGACCCGCGCGCATACCGTGCTGAACGGCCTCAAAGCCTTGAGGAAGCACGCCAAGTCCGAGGACTGGGTGCTGGTGCATGACGCCGTGCGCCCATGCTTGCGTCACGCAGATGTGGATAAGCTGATTTCCGCTGTGGGCGATGGACCGGAAGGCGGTCTACTCGCCTTTCCGGTTTCCGATACAGTCAAGCGAGTGGATAATGAAGGGCGCGTGGTCGAGACGGTCCGGCGCGAAGGTTTGTGGCGCGCGGCCACTCCACAGATGTTCCGTATCGGCGCATTGGCGAACGCTTTGGAAAGCGCGCTGATGCAGAGAATTGAAATTACGGACGAGGCCTCGGCGATTGAAGCAACCGGCGGGCACCCGCGCGTCGTCGCCTGTCATGTGGACAATTTGAAGATCACGCTATCGGAAGATTTGGCTCTGGCAGAATTGTATTTGAAGCAGCAACAGGGAGAGACATGATACGCATCGGTCACGGTTACGACGTGCATCCACTGATCGCTGGGCGCGATCTTATTCTTGGCGGCGTGAAAATTCCGCACAGCAAGGGATTGCACGGCCATTCCGACGCCGATGTGCTCATTCACGCCAT
>DATICK010000099.1:0-3671 GCA_035456865.1 Sulfuricaulis sp. | reverse complement strand
TGTATGCGTTCATCCTGCTCACGGCGGCGGTCGTCGGTTTCTCGCAAGCGCGATTGACCGGAACATGCGCGGCATGGTTTGTCGTCGCCTCCCTGTTCGAGGTCGCCCAGCACCCGGCTATTGCCCCGATCATCGCGGCGGAAGTGCCAGCATGGTTCACGCGTGTCCCGATTCTCGATAACACCGCCGCTTATTTTCTCAACGGGACCTTTGATCCCCTGGATCTGCTGTCCATTGCGCTGGGCACAATTGCCGCTTGCGTGACCATCTTGTTGACGAGAAACAGTGCGAACACGCCATCGTCGAATAAGCTGCCGCACAGCTTAATTCGTTATTTTTCGCTGGGCGGAATTACGTTTTTTGGGATGCTGGCCATTATCGGCAGCGGTGATGGAACTACCGGGTCAGGATCAACTTCTACAGGCACGTTGAGTGGACCATCGGCTGTTTTTGTTGATGTCGTCAATGATCGGCTGTATGTGGCTAACACCACTGGTAATTCCGTTCTTGTTTATGACAATGCCAGCATATTGAATGGCAGCATTCCGCCCGATCGGACACTGTTGGGAAATTTGACTACCTTGAGTGCACCATCTGGTATTTACGTCGACACCACAAGAAACCTGTTGTATGTGGCGAATGGTACCAACCAGATTCTCGTATTCAGCAATGCCGCTGCTATTAACGGCAATGTCTCACCAGTCAGGACAATTGACGGCTTAAGTAGTCCTGTCGGGATATTTATCAACGTGATGGCAGATCGTCTCTATATTGCGAATACAGGCGCAGACTCTGTTCTAGTTTTCGATAATGCGAGCACGGCGACTAGTATTTCTCTTCCCGACCGTGTTCTTTCAGGGGGATCATCGGCACTGATTCAGCCGCGTGACGTATTTGTGGATACCGGCACTGACCGGCTCTATGTCACGAATGCCGGCGACAATTCCGTTCTGGTCTTTAACAACGCCAGTACTGTTGACAATCCTACTCCGCCGGACCGCACTTTAAATCTGTCGGCCTCGACGGGTCCATGGGGGATTTATGTTGACGATACGCCAATAGTGATCGGTAGCACGGCGAGTCTTGACGGCTATGCCCGCAGCGATGGAACGGCGAGTGCCTCAGGGAGTCCAGCGACCGGGGACAAGGAAGCGAGCTATTCACTCGGCGTTGGATGGCGCCAGTTGTACAGTTTCGATATTGCCAATATCCCCACGAGCACCACGATTGCCTCAGCGACACTGCGGCTGTATCAATGCGACGTTCGGGGTTTCCCTTATACAAATCTGGGCAATGTTATCGTGGACCAGATGAACTATGGCGGCGTTTTCGATCCCTTCGGAAGCGCCTATAACCTTGGGACAGTGGCTCTTAACATCGGGACCCTATCCACGACGCCCATTCCCGGTTACCGGTCTCTAAGCGCTGCGACCCAGGTGCAGAACGATCTGACCGCGTTACGCGTGCGCTCGCAGTATCGGCTCCGTTTTTCCACGCAGGATTACAATTTCGATGCCGTCGATGACTTTGTTCAGTTTACCGACGCTGAAGATTCTCCATGCGCCGGCTTGACAACCGAGCAGCCGCCGCAATTGGTCATTACGCTCGGTAATAGCAGTGAGCTCTACATCAGTGGCAACGCTAACAGTACGCTGCTCTCATATGACAATGCCAATACTGCATCAGGGACTGACCTCCCCAATCGTGTTGTGGCAGGAGGATTAACCACGCTGAATGCTCCGCGTGGTATAGCGGCCGATATGGCGCGTAACCAGCTCTACGTCGCAAATTTCGCTAACAATTCAATTCTTGTGTTTGACAACGCGCGCACCGTCACGGGAGGTAATGCGCCGAGTCGTACTATAACGCCTTAAATTGAGATTCTGTTAAATGGTTGCGCGACTCTGGTGTCGCCCCAGGGCCCACTCGACATGCTCCCGCACCAATTCCGAAGCGTGATCTAAACGAGCCTTAAGCGCATTGATGAGCGGCTCGCTCGTCGGCGCATTGCCCAGCGCTACCGCAATATTCCGCAGCCAGCATTCGTAGCTGATGCGCCGGATCGCGGAGCCTTCGGTGTATTTCAGAAATTCTTCCTCAGTCCATGAAAACAACTTGATCAGTTCTGGCGCGTCGAGGCCATGACGCGGAGCAAAGTCGGGTTCGTCGGTTGGCCCGGCAAAGCGGTTCCACGGGCAGACCAGTTGGCAGTCGTCGCAACCGTAAATACGGTTGCCGATCAGCGGGCGCAGTTCCACGGGAATGGCGCCGCGCAGCTCGATCGTGAGGTAAGAGATGCAGCGGCGTGCATCGAGTTCGTATGGCGCGACGATGGCCTGGGTCGGGCAGATATCGATGCACGCATGGCAGGTGCCGCAGTGGTTTTCCGCCGGCGTGTCCACCGGCAGCAACAGGTCGGTATAAAGTTCACCGAGAAAAAACCATGAGCCGGTTTGTTTATCGATCAGGTTGGTATGCTTGCCGATCCAGCCCAGCCCGGCTTTTTCAGCCAGAGCCTTTTCCAGCACTGGGGCACTGTCGCTGAAAGCGCGGTACTGGAACCGACCGACGCGCGCCTCGATCCGTTCGGCCAGCTTCTGCAAACGACCGCGCATCACCTTGTGGTAGTCTCGGCCGAGAGCATAGCGGGAGATGAATCCCAGCGACGGGTTGCGCAGGACCACGGCGGTATCGGCGACCTGGTCCGGAAGGTAGTCGAGGCGCGCGGAAATTACGCGCAGCGTGCCGGGCTGTAAATCCTGCGGGCGGCTGCGGCGTGTCCCGTGGGACTCCATATAATGCATAGCACCGTGCCGGCCGCGGCTCAGCCAGCTCAGCAGACGAGCCTCAGCCTCGCTCAGCTCGACATCAGCGATGCCGATCCGCTGAAAACCCAGTTCGCGACCCCATGCCTTGATATCGGCGACGAGCAGTGTGAGATCGATATTTCTGTTTTGCACGGTGTGCATGAGGGCCTATCATATACGCAGATAACGAAAGGACGAATTCATGAATCTCCCGGAAGCTCTCTACACTGCCGCCCAGGCGCGCGAACTCGACCGTGTTGCCATCGAAGAGCGCGGCATTGCCGGTGCCACGCTGATGCAGCGCGCAGGCGAGGCGGCCTTTGAGTTGTTGCGGGTACGGTGGCCGCGAGCGCGGCGCATAGCGGTGGTGTGCGGGCCGGGCAACAATGGCGGTGACGGTTATGTGCTGGCTCGGCTGGCGCAGGGCGCCGGTCTGACGCCGGTGGTCATGAGTGTGGGTGCGACGGACAAATCGAAAGGTGATGCCGCCGCGGCACGCAAGGCGTGTGAATCGGCCGGCGTCGCGATTCAGAATTTCAGCATCGGGTTGCTTGCGGGATGCGATGTCGTGGTGGATGCCTTGCTCGGCACCGGCCTCGAACGTGAAGTCAGCGGCGAATGGTTTGCCGTCATCGAGGCTATCAATCAAAGCCGTGTTCCGGTGCTGGCGGTGGACGTTCCCTCGGGGCTGCATGCCGACACCGGCCGTGTGATGGGGGCGACGGTGCACGCGCAGGCGACGATGGCGTTTATCGGACTCAAGACCGGTCTGTTCACCGGCGCCGGATGCGCGTGCAGTGGCGAGATATTTTTCGACGATCTCGGCGTGCCGCCGGATATCCACGCCAAAATTCCCGCTTTGGC
>DATICK010000098.1:0-2066 GCA_035456865.1 Sulfuricaulis sp. | reverse complement strand
TGCGCACGCACCGCCATCAATACGGCTTCGCCAAGTCCGGATGCACCGTCGTACAGGCTGGCATTGGATACGTCCAGGCCGGTCAGCGAGGCCATCATGCTCTGGTATTCATAGATGAGCTGCAACGTGCCCTGGCTAGCCTCTGCCTGATACGGCGTGTAGGCGGAGTAGAACTCGCCGCGCGTGACGATCTCCCACACCGCCGCCGGAATATGGTGCTCATATGCACCGGCGCCGATGAAATTGGCATACGCGCCATCCTGGTTGGCGCGCGCCTGCATCAGGCGCGCGACTTCCATCTCGCTCAGGCCTTCCGGTACCTGTGTCAGCTTGCCGGCGCGGAGTTTTTCCGGAATTTCATCGAACAAATCGTCAATCGACTTGACGCCGATGCTTTTCAGCATCGCTTTGATATCGGCGTCGGTATGCGGAATAAACGGCATGTGTTAACCCTATGAGTTTTAACCGTCAAGGCGCCAAGAAAAACTGAAGTTAGCTGATATCACCTTGACGTCTTGTCGGTTCAATCAGTGTTTCTCAGATGCAACCAGCGTTTCGTAGGCCTTGGCGTCGAGCAGGCTGTCGAGCTCGGCCTTGTTCGCGGGCTTGAGGCGGAACATCCAGCCGGCGCCGTAACAGTCCTTGTTCACGGTCTCGGGGGAATCGGCGAGCGTGGCATTGGCCTCGACGATCTCGCCGCTGACCGGCGCGTACACGTCGGAGGCCGCCTTCACGGACTCCACCACGCCGCATTCCTTGCCGCCCGTGACCTTGGTTCCTGCCTGCGGCAGGTCGACGAACACCATGTCGCCCATGAGATCTTGGGCGTGGTGCGTGATACCGACGATGACGCTGCCGTCAGCGTTCAGCTTCACCCATTCGTGCGATTTTGTGTACTT
The DNA here is from genome assembly GCA_035456865.1 of Sulfuricaulis sp. Lineage (GTDB taxonomy): Bacteria > Pseudomonadota > Gammaproteobacteria > Acidiferrobacterales > Sulfurifustaceae > Sulfuricaulis. Next base: position 1,167 of record DATICK010000098.1, on the reverse strand, counting down.
AAGATCTTTCGGAATATTGCTCATGATTCCCCTCGCTTTTAAAGACAACTCTTGCCATTGCGGACAAATGGATATTTGACGACGCGCACCGTCGCGGGCTTGCCGCGCAGGTCGACCGTAGCACGATCGCCGATTTTCACCGCGGCCGGCACGCGCGCCAGCGCAATGGCCTGATTGAGCGTTGGCGAAAAACTGCCGCTCGTGATTTCGCCTTCGCCGGCACCATTGCAAATCACCTTTTGATGGTTGCGCAGCACGCCCTTGCCTTCGAGGACAAGCCCGACGAGCTGGCGCGGAACACCCTTGACCTTCTGTTTATCCAGCACCTCGCGCCCGATGAATTTCCGGTCGGACGGTTCGAGCGCCACGGTCCAGGCCAGCCCCGATTCCAGCGGCGTGGTGGTTTCGTCCATGTCCGAGCCGTAGAGATTCATGCCGGCCTCCAGGCGCAGGGTGTCGCGCGCGCCCAGCCCGATGGGCGGGACGCCGACCTCGTTGAGCATCTGCCAGGTGAACGGCGCGGCCTTGGCGGGAAGAATGATCTCGAAACCCTCTTCGCCGGTATAGCCGGTGGTGGCGATGAACAGCTCGCCCACGGTCGCGGCATGAAACGGTTTGAGGGCGCCGGCCGGCGCACGCAGCGCCTCGCCCAGGGCCTGATAGACCTTCTCTTTCGCATTCGGTCCCTGCACCGCGATCATCGCCAGATCGTTGCGCGGCGTGACCATGAGCCCGCCGAATTCCTTGGCCGCGGCGTTCACCCATGCCATGTCCTTGTCGCGTGTGGCGGCGTTCATGACCACGCGGAACCACTGGTCATCCATGTAATAGACGATGAGATCGTCGATGACGCCGCCCTTGGCGGTGAGCATGCAGCTGTACAGCGCCTTGCCTTTGGTCTTGAGCTTGTCGACGTTATTGGCCAGCAGCAGGCGGAAGAAGTCGCGCACCCGCTCGCCTTTGACGTCGACCACGTTCATGTGCGACACGTCGAACATGCCGCAATCTTTCCTGACCTTGTGGTGTTCTTCGATCTGCGAACCGTAGTGCAGCGGCATGTCCCAGCCGCCGAAGTCCACGATCTTGGCGCCCAGCTTGAGATGGTTTTCGTATAACGGTGTGCGATGTCCCATAAGATTTTTAACCGCCAAGAACGCCAAGGACGCA
>DATICK010000097.1:0-3662 GCA_035456865.1 Sulfuricaulis sp. | reverse complement strand
TGCAAGTGCGACTCTGTGACGTGATAACATCGCTTCCGGCAGATCGTGGAGTTGTCGAAGGGCCGCAGAAGATGAGAGTGTAACGGCCGATATGCGTCTAAAAATGGATCAACCAAGAATCATGGCGATCGGGTAACGATGATGAACAACAAGCCTTCCTTATTCGCCACACTGTTATTATTGTCCGGACTCGTCTTCAACGTGGCCGTGTTCGCCGAGACACCCCCGGTGTCAGCCGAAGCGTCCGCCGCGCCCGCTGGTAATCAGACCTCGGAGTACACGGAGAAAGGCGCCGATACCTGCATAAAGTGCCACGACGAAGATTCCGAATTTCCGGTGTTCTCGATCTTCAAGACCAAGCACGCCCAGCCCGCCGACAAGCGCACGCCCTTCGGTCACCTGCAATGCGAGGCTTGTCACGGACCTGGCGCCAATCATGCCAAGAAGGTCCAGCCCGGCGAGAAACAGGCCCCGATCATCGCTTTCGGCCCCAGTTCCAAGCTCACGTCCGACAAGCGCAATCCGGTACCGCCCGAGGAGCAAAACCGGATCTGCCTGGGTTGCCATCGGGGCGATGCCCGAATCGGTTGGAACTCGAGCGCGCACGAGAGCGACAACCTTGCGTGCGTCAGTTGCCACAAGCTGCACGCCCAGCACGACCCTGTGCTCGCGACATCCAGCCAGCCCGAGGTGTGTTACCGGTGCCACCAGAAACAGCGCGCGGACTTCAACAAGCCTTCCACGCATCCCGTGCGGTTCGAGCAGATGGCGTGCAGCGAATGTCATCGCCCGCACGGATCGAACACGTCCGCCCTGCTTGCGAAACCGACAGTGAATCAGACGTGCTACACCTGCCACGCGGAAAAACGCGGACCGTTCCTGTGGGAACACGCACCGGTCACCGAGGACTGCACGCTTTGTCACACGCCGCACGGGTCGGTTTATCCGGCGCTACTGAAGAAAAATCCGCCGCTGCTCTGCCAGCAATGTCATTCGCAGGCCGGTCATCCCTCCCTCGCGCACACCGCCGATGCGTTGCCGGGAGGCACGAGCCCCCCGTCCGGCTTTCTGCTCGCCGGAAGCTGCACGAATTGTCATTCACAGGTTCACGGGTCGAATCATCCGTCGGGAGTCAAGCTGATGCGATAGCCGGCGCCCGGGCACGGAGAGCGCTGGCGGCGATGCAGTCTGAATTCAGGACATGAACATGAAAATCTCGAAACGACTGTTTTTGCTTCTCACGTTGTCGGCACAAGCCACCGCCGCCGCGGCAGCGGACAATCCCACTGGCAGCAGCGAGGCTTCCGTCGATACCTCGCAGTGGAAGTGCAAGTACTGCGCTTTCGAGGAGGGGACGAGCGGGACGGTCGATGCGGGCCTCGGTTACGTCTCGGATGACTCGTACAAATTCGGCGAGTACAACGGACTCAACCAGCAGGGCGGGTTTTTTGTCGGTAACGCCAGCGTACGTTCTCGCGGCGAGGACGCCGCCTATTGGAACATCGATGCCTCGGATCTCGGATTGGTTACGCGCTCGCTGAGCGTGGAAGGCGGGAAACAAGGCAAGTACGAGATGTTTTTCAAATATAAAGAGTTGCCGCACTTCATCTCGGACAGCGTCGTATCACCCTTCTTGGGCATCGGCGGCAGCTCGCTCACGCTGCCGTCCGGCTGGGTTCCGGCAGGCTCGACGGGCGGAATGACCGCGCTGCCGGGCAGTCTGCGTAACGCCAATCTCGACACGAAACGACAAAGAGTGGATTTGGGGGTAACGCTGATTCCCGAGTCCCTGTGGCAGTACGGTATCAATTTCCGTCATGAAACCAAGGAAGGTACGCAGCGCATTGCCGGCACTTTCATGTTGAATTCGGCACAACTGGTTGAGCCGATCGATTATGTGACCGATCAGCTGGACGCTTCTGCCTCATATACCGGAAGAAAATTACAGGCCAAATTTGCCTATTACGCGTCAACTTTCAGCAACAACAATGAATCCCTGACTTGGCAAAACCCTTACACGCCGGCATTCGGCGCCAGTGCCGGCCAGCTCGCCTTGCCGCCCGAAAACCAGTTTCATCAGATCCTCGCTTCGCTGGGGTACCAGTTCGGTGAGCGGACACGTGGCACGGCTGACATCGCGTTCGGCCGCATGACCCAGGATGATAACTTTCTCTCACCGACGCTGAACTCCACCCTGGTCGTCCCGGCCCTGCCGAGAAATTCGCTGGACGGGGAGGTGGATACCACCAACGCGAACCTCAAGATCGTTTCCGCCGTCACAAGCAAGCTGCGGCTGAATGCGGCGTATACCTATAACGACCGCAATAATAAAACGCCGCAGGCAGCCTACCCGTGGGTGACCACGGACAGCTTCGTGAACACCACGAGAACGAACCTGCCGTACAGCTTCACGCAAAACACTATGAAACTGAGCGCGGATTACCGCGCCACGAAGCACATCAAGACCTCTGTCGGTTACGATTACGATACGAACGAGCGTACCTTCCAGGAAACCGACAAGACCCGCGAGAATACCTTTTGGGGCAAGGTCATCGCGCGGGCCCGGGAGAATATCGATCTGACGCTCAAGCTGGCCCACGCCCAGCGCGACCAATCGAACTACGCAGCCGTTGCGGCGATTAGTCCTCCCGAGAATCCGCTGATGACGAAATATAATATGGCGAATCGCACGCGCAACACCGTCGGATTTCGTGTGGATGCGCCCGCCGGGGACGCCGTCAATTTCGGGTTCGGGGTCGATTATTCCAGAGACGATTATCCCGACTCGAAGCTCGGCCTGACTAAAGGCAACGACTTCAATATCGGTGGCGACGTTTCCGCGATGCTCACGAAACAAACCAGCCTGCACTTTTTCCTGAACCATGAGGAAATCTACTCAAAACAGGCCGGGAGCAGTACCTTCTCGACGGCGGATTGGTTCGGGGAAAACAACGATAAGATCGATGTCATTGGATTCGGCATTAAGCGCGCGGTGATAACTAAAAAGCTTGATGTCGGTGCCGATTACACCGTGACGCAATCGCACGGGGCCGTCACGGTCGATACCGCCGCGTCGACCCCCCCGTTTCCCGATCTGGCGAGCAGGCTTGATACTCTGAAACTCTATGCCACGTACCGTCTCAAGGATAATATGTCGCTGCAGGGAGCTTACTGGTATGAAAGCTTCCAGTCTGATAATTGGATGGTTGATGGCGTTACGCCCAGCACGGTCTCGAACGTGCTGAGTTTTGGAGAGCAATCGCCGTCGTATCACGTGAACGTTATTTCCCTGGCGTTGAGATACAAGTTCAAGTAAGGGGTTTTTTGCTGCAGCCCCGGGATTCCGACTGACCTGAACGACCGGAACAAGGCCACGCCGGAGTATTTTCTTTTTGTCCAATGAAGCGCAAAATATCGGGCTGCACCCTTGTATAACTCGTATAGGAGATAACTCAAGTGCCGCAACATAGAATTGTCGTGCTCTCAACTTCGCTTGCCGCTCTTTTTCTGATGGGGGTTTCGGCAGTCCACGCTGCAAACACCGCTCGTCCTGGCGGAGAAAAAACAGCTTCCTGCGAACAGTGTCATGGCCCCCGAGGGGCTGCGCCCGTGCAGGGCCTCATCCCCAAGCTTTGCGGGCAGAATGCCGAGTATCTCGAAGC
>DATICK010000096.1:0-6135 GCA_035456865.1 Sulfuricaulis sp. | reverse complement strand
GCGGCGGCCTTTTGTTGCACGTAACTGATCCCATCTAGAATGCCTGTTGTCGTCGGGGAGATTTTGACCGCAATCAGATCGGCATCCGGCGCCATGCCCACATAACGATAAGCCGGCTGACCATTGCCGGTTGCCGAGCCGTTGCCGGCGGCAATTCCCGCCAAGTGGGTACCGTGACCGTCGGTGTCGTTCTCCGTGCAAGTGCCCGCATCGATTACCGCCTTGGTGCATTCCTTGCCGTAGCCAAAACCGGCAGGCGGCGCGCCACTGACCGCCGTCTGGTCCCACACGGAAAGAATGCGTGTCTTGCCCAAGGCATCCTTGAAATCGGAGTGATTGAGGTCGATACCGAAATCGACAATGCCGATGACCACGCCGTGCCCGGTGGAACCGGTCCAATTCGGAGGCGTGCCACTGCGCAGCAGGCTGGCACCAGTAGCTGGGACACTGACGTCAAGGCGGCGCTTGGCACGCTTGGCAGCCTCGACGTAGATAATATTCGGCAATTGTGCGAGCGCGGCGAGACTGCCGAGAGGAACATCCACGGTCGCGACGTCGCCGATCACCGACCGGATTTGTCCCCCCAGGGATTCCACGCCGGAGAGGTCTCCCTGAAATCGGACGATCGTTCCCACCAGGGGTTCAGCGCCGGCGGTTTGCGATTTCAATATGCCTTGGGCCTGTGTTACGGTCTGGGCCGCCGTTCCTTGCATCATCATGGTCAACATGGGATCGAGCCTGGAGTCAGCAGAAATGCTGCCGGCCAATAGCGACAGCATTCCCGCCAGAACAAAGCCAAGCTGCTTAGTGTAGGTCATCGTGAATCCATGGCCAGTCAATGTCGACTAGCGCAAACGTTGTTGCCGTGAAATTTCAATGCGAACGACGAACTCGAGGTTCGCGATCCCGGCCACGGCGTGCGCCGGAACCCTCGCCGTCAGAACATCGCCCATGACAGAACCAATCCTCGCTCCTCTCCCTTCGAGCGCCGCCCGCTGTGTTGCGTCAATCGCGCCTTGGGTCCGGATGAGAACGTCCATGGGCTGTTCGGGTTGCCCAGATTGCTGAATGGTCATGAGCAACGCTGGGTCAATCTTTTGCTGATTCATGGCCGAGGACGTTTCCAATACATTACTCTTCGTTTCACCGTTGCATCCGGCCAGCTCCATAAACCCCAACAGTCCTAGGACAATGGGCAACATCCGGTAAATTCGTTTCGTTTCCATCGCATTCCTTCAATTCATGGGTGCGCGACCCGTTCGACCACGAAAACGCACTCAAGTTTATCGACAAGGATCGCTGCCTACGCTTGCGTACCGACGCGTGTCAAAAACTTGCAGACAGTCGCGCAAGCAGGCGGCTCCGAATGCCTCATTCGAGGATATTGGATATTAGTATGATGGGAATTAAAAAACGACTCGTTGGCATGATTCCGGACTACCGGCATAGTTCAACCGAGATAATTGGCGCTAAGGAAATCCTGATTAAGGCCGGCGGGCGAACGGAATGACGTAACCAGCTTCCTAAGATGAGAGTACGCGCCGGTACACTTTGCGCGTGAGCTCGGCGGCCAGACCCTTTGCCACGCTGACCATGACGGTATGAACGGTTTCAGACAACGAGTCCCGGGCAAAATTGAAGATCTGGGGAATGTGCACTGAGCGGCTCAGCATTTTGGTTTCGGCGCTGTAAAGCTCCAGTATCTCGCGCAACAGGGATTCGAACTCCGCACGGGAATACAGGTGCGCGACCGCCGCGCGGAACCGCGGCGTCACTTCCCATTGCGCGAGCAAACTTCCGGCCAGCGCGAGCAGCCGCTCGATCCGGCACCGGCGGAACGCTTCGATATCGCGGTATTCGATGTGGATGTTGACGGGAAACACGGCGGCCTGTTGCAGAAACTTCTGGTCGATCTCGCGCGCCTGCTGCAATAGCCTCTGGATATCCGCTTCCTGCGGTGCGCTGCCCACGCGTTGCGCGTCGGCGGCGCGCATTATCACAAGGCGATCCTTCTCGATTTCCTTTCTGACATTGATATCGAGAAATGCACGAAACGCCGGCAGCAACAACTTGAACAGGGTGTAATCCCCCAGCTGCGCGGCGGTGCGCTTGCTGAACTCCTGCATCATCGCACCGCTCATGGCGCACAGGACGCGGACCTTATCCACGGCCGTCGCCCGGACCGGCGGAACTAGGGCTTCATTGCCTTGTGAAACCCGATCATCCCGCCCATCAGGGTTTTGCTCGAAACGTTTTCATAGCCAAGATGCCGTAGCAACTGCGACATTTCCTCGGCCGAGTAGAACAGGCTCAGCGCGTCGATAAAGTATTTCTTGCAGTTGCGCGCCGTCGCGCCGCTCTGAAACAGCACCGCCGTCACCGACAGGCTGATCCGCAGATAGGCATAGTACGCGCGCTCGACCAGCTTGCTGCCGGGGCGCAGCATGTCGCAGTGATAGAAATATCCACCCGGCTTCAACACACGCCGGATCTCCTGATACACGTCCATGACGCGCAGATGCCGCGACGCCCATTGCAGCGTCACCACGTCGAAATGATTGTCGGGGAACGGCAGCTTGTGCACGTCGCCGATGACGCTTTCGATGTGAAAGCCTTCCTGTTCCGCCAGCTGGCGGCCGACTTCCTGCATCGCCGCGCTGCGGTCCATGGCACAGACCTTGAGATCGGGCTGCTTGCGCAGCATGGCAATGCCGACCGCGTTGGTGCCGGCGCAGACATCCAGCGCTTTCTGGCCGCTTTGCAAATCGATGGTCGCGAGAAAGCTATTGCGGAACTTATTCCACAACCCCAGGCTCGCGACGTAGTTGGCGCGGTCGTAATACTTGGCCACGTCGGCGAACACATCGTTTAATTCCTGGGTCCATACCCGCTTGAACAGTTTCTCCCGCACGTCTTCCCGGTCGGAAAAATGCAGTGCCCCGTCCAGGGCGCGTTCACCGTTTGCCATAATTACCTCGCGTTTTCACTGTCAGTTATTTTCAGGAACAACTCTTTTTAGCGGAATATACACCCGCGCAACCTTGCGCCAGATCAAACTTTCACCATCCGGGACATAAAATTTCAGGAAATAAACCATTGACAGGTCGATTTCGGTCCTTCCGCTGCATGACCTCGCCGGATTCTTTCAATCCGGGCGCGTGAAATGGCTCGCAACAATGCGGAAAACAGAATCAGGCCTCTCCCGGTCCCCGTGATCCATGGTCGACATCCTACGGCCAATGTCACCGATGCCGCAAGTCAGCTCCCTAATCCGGCCGGCGGCATGGTCCGCGCTCACGCTTCAGAGACGAGGGTATTATCGATCATTCTCCGATTGAGTCCTGACGCAGATTCGTGGCGGAATTTAAGGAAAAACTTTTACGCCGTGCCAGAAAGCGATGTAATCCCGGATATGCCGCGCCTTGTCGCTGGGCTGCGGATAATGCCAGGCGGCGCCGCAGTTTACTTTTCCGTTGACGACGACGTTGTAATAGTTCGCAACTCCTTTCCAGTGACAGAAGGTGTGCTTGTCAGTCGAACGCAGGTGTTCGCGTTTCACCCCCTCGGGCGGGAAATAATAATTCCCTTCAACGATTTGACAGGCATCGCTATCCGCCAGTACCGCACCGTTCCAGATTGCCTTCGCCATACATTACCCTTCCAAGCGATGTGGATGTTTTCCGTATGACCGGTATATAGCGTTTGAATTCCCGCGCCAGTATGTTTCAATGCCAGTTCGACCAGCAGGGAGCGACGGTTATGATGCTCGTTCGCGGTAGGTCACAGGCCCGGGATTCAGCACAGGGGATTTCCGTCTCACGCGACAGTCTGGCAGCACGCTACACCGCCGTGCGTCGCGCGAGCGAGGCGCTCAGCCGGCCACTCACGCCGGATGATTATGGCCTGCAGGCCATGCCCGATGTCAGCCCGGCCAAGTGGCACCTCGCGCACACGAGCTGGTTTTTCGAGACCTTCCTGCTCAAAGCCTTTGTCCCCGCTTATCGTCCGTTTCACCCGCAATTCGAGCATCTGTTCAACTCTTATTATGATCAGGTCGGTGTCCCGTTCCCGCGCCCGAGCCGCGGGCTGCTGTCGCGTCCGACGGCGGAGGAAGTCTTCCGCTATCGCGCCCAGGTGGACGATGCGATGACCACGTTGCTCGCCAGCGTGGAAGAACAGTACTGGCCCGAGGTCGCGGCGCGCGCGGCGCTCGGCTGCCATCATGAGGAACAGCATCAGGAACTGTTCCTGACGGATATCAAATACAACTTTGCCATCAATCCGCTGAAGCCGGCCTATCGCGACAACCTGCCCACCGCCCCGACCGGCGTCGGCCCGGCGCTGAGATGGATCGAACAAGCCGGCGGCGCGATGGAAATCGGGCACGACGGCGCGGGCTTTGCCTTCGACAACGAAGGCCCGCGTCATCGCAGCTTGCTCGCGCCGTATGCGCTCGCCTCGCGCCTGGTCACCAATAGCGAGTATCTCGAGTTCATCAAGGCCGGCGGTTATGCGCGGCCCGAATACTGGCTGGCGGACGGTTTTCGCACGGCGCGCGAGCGTCAGTGGCAAGCGCCGCTGTACTGGGAAAAATCGCACGGGCGCTGGCAACTATTCACGCTCGCGGGCACACGGCCGATGAATGAGCACGAACCGGTGTGCCACGTGAGTTTCTACGAAGCCGATGCTTACGCGCGCTGGGCGAGGAAGCGCCTGCCGAGCGAAGCCGAATGGGAAACCATCGCGCAGCTACAGCGCGTGCACGGCAATCTGCGCGAGTCGGGCTATCTGCATCCCGTGCCGGCTGAGCCCGGCACGGAACCGGCACAACTGTTCGGCGATGTTTGGGAGTGGACCGCGAGCCCGTACGCACCCTATCCCGGTTACCGGCCGGCACCGGGCGCGCTCGGCGAGTACAACGGCAAGTTCATGGTGAACCAGCTGGTACTGCGCGGCGGCTCCTGCGTAACTCCCACGGATCACATTCGCGCCAGCTACCGCAACTTTTTCTACCCCGCTGACCGCTGGCAATTCTCCGGCATCCGCCTGGCGGACGATCGATGAGACTGCGTCCCGTCCGTTTCCACGACGATCACCCGTCGCCCGCGACCATGCAGGAGGAGGTGCTGCTGGGACTCGCATCGCGTCCCAAGCGGATCGCGCCGAAATTCTTCTACGACGAGCGCGGCTCGCGGCTGTTCGACGCCATCTGCGAACTGCCGGAGTATTACCTCACGCGCACCGAGATGGGGATACTGGAATCCTGCGCCCGGGAAGTGGCGCGGCTTGCCGGCGCAGACTGCACGCTGATCGAGCTGGGCAGCGGCGCGAGCAAAAAGATTCGCCTGCTGCTCGAGGCTCTGCGGCCGCGTCACTATCTAGGCATCGACATCTCACGGGAATTTCTGCGGGAATCGGTGCAGCGCCTGGCGCATGATTACCCGTGGCTCGAGGTGCACGCGGCCTGCGCCGATTTCGCGCAGGATTTCGACTTGCCCGATCCGGCCGGCAGCGGGCGCCGGCTCGCGTTCTTTCCGGGCTCGACCATCGGCAATTTCGACCCGCCCGAGGCGCTGGCGTTCCTGCAGCGTGTGCGGCGTCTTGTGCAGCCCGACGGCGCGCTGGTGATCGGCGTCGATCTGAAGAAAGACCCGGCGGTGTTGCATGCCGCCTACAACGACGGTCAGGGCATTACCGCGGCGTTCAATCTCAATCTGCTGGAGCGCCTGCGTACCGAACTCGGCGCCGAACTCGACCCGAAAACTTTCCGGCACCGCGCGTTCTACAACGCCATGCATGGGCGGATTGAAATGCATCTGGTCAGCCGTCGCGCCCAGGAAATCCGCGTTCTTGGCCGGCGCTTTCAATTCGAACCGGGCGAAAGCATTCACACGGAGAATTCGTACAAGTACTCGGTGGCGGAGTTCCATGCGCTGGCACGCCGCGCCGGCCTGCAACCGCGCCAGGTCTGGCTGGACGCGGCACACTTCTTCAGCGTTCACTATCTCAACGTTATCAGCCGGTCGCGCCCGCGCGCGGCCTAGCTGTCCCGCTTGAGGTTCAGTGCGTAATCATACAGCCGGTTTTTCTTGAGACCGGTGATTTTCGCCGCGAGCGCCGCGGCCTGGCTGACGG
>DATICK010000095.1:0-15590 GCA_035456865.1 Sulfuricaulis sp. | reverse complement strand
GAGAGACATGATACGCATCGGTCACGGTTACGACGTGCATCCACTGATCGCTGGGCGCGATCTTATTCTTGGCGGCGTGAAAATTCCGCACAGCAAGGGATTGCACGGCCATTCCGACGCCGATGTGCTCATTCACGCCATCTGCGATGCTTGCCTCGGCGCCGCCGGGCTCGGTGACATCGGCCAGCATTTTCCCGACACCGGCGCGCTATACAAGAACATCGACAGCCGCAAGCTGCTGCGCAAAGTCAAAGAAGCGATCGCCGAGCACGGCTGGAAAATCGCGAATGTCGACAGCACCATTGTCGCCCAGGCTCCGCGTGTCGCGCCGCATCTGCCACAGATGATTCAGAACATCGCCGCTGATCTCGACATTCCGCAGGAGAGCGTGAACATCAAGGCCACGACCACGGAAAAGCTGGGCTTCGCCGGACGGGAAGAGGGTATCGCCGCGCATGCGGTGGTATTGTTGGAAGATTGATAATTCTGATTATAAAAAATGCTCAATATAAAATCCCTCCGTCCCCTTTTATTACAAAATAAATAATGGAAGCTTTCAATAAAGTTAACCCCGCTTCAACAACACATACACTGCCCCCGTCCCGCCATCGTTGGGGCGGGCGGAGCAGAAGGCGAGGACTTCGCCTTTCTGACGCAGCCAGGAATTGACCTTTCCCTTCAGCACCGGCAGTTTGCCTTCCGAACTTTTTCCCTTGCCGTGAATGATGCGCACGACGCGCTTGTCCTGGTCGCGGGCGTTCTTGAGGAAAGTATTCACAGCTTCACGGGCCTGAACGACCGTGGCGCCGTGCAGGTCGAGCTCGGCTTCGATCGCGTATTGGCCGCGGCGCAGCTTGCGGATTACGCTGTGTTGCAGGCCGGCACGGGTGTGAAGCAGTTCATCACCGGTTTCGATGTCGGCAGGTTCGTATTCATCGGACAGCAGGCTGTCCATGACTTCGCGCTGGTCGCGCAGGGTCTGCTCGGGGACCGGTTTGCGGCGTTTGGGTTTGGGATGAATCTTGTCCTGCTTTACCGGACGGATCTTGCCGACGGCCTTGCGGAACAGGTCGGCGTCGTCGTCATTCTGATTATCGGTCGGCATGGGTCAGGCTCCATAAATATTCCCCTCACCCCAGCCCTCTCCCGGAGGGAGAGGGTGTTGTAAATGATATCAGTGACAGCTATTTAAGTTTTTGTAGATAGCGATCCGCGTCCAGCGCCGCCATGCAGCCGGTGCCGGCGGACGTGACCGCCTGGCGGTAAATATGATCCTGCACGTCGCCGGCGGCGAACACGCCCGGAACGCTGGTGGCGGTGGCGTTGCCCTGGTTGCCGGACTGGGTCTTGATGTAGCCGCCGTGCATTTCCAGCTGGCCCTCGAACAGGGCGGTGTTGGGGGCGTGGCCAATGGCGATGAACACGCCCTGCACGGCGAGTTCCTTCTTCTTGCCACCTTTATCCTTGATGCGCACGCCGGTGACGCCGTTCTTGTCACCGAGGATTTCATCCACTTCGTGGTTCCATTCGACGGAGATATTGCCGCCTTTGGTTTTGGCCATGAGCTGATCAATTAGGATGGCCTCGGCCTTGAAAGTATCGCGCCGGTGCACCACGGTGACATGCTCGGCGATGTTGGACAGGTAGAGCGCCTCTTCCACGGCGGTGTTGCCGCCGCCGATGACGGCGACTTTGTGACCTTTATAGAAGAATCCGTCGCAGGTAGCGCAGCCGGACACGCCCTTGCCTTTGAAAGCGGCTTCCGAGGGGATGCCGAGGTATTTGGCCGAGGCGCCGGTGGCTATGATCAGCGCGTCGCAGGTGTAAACCCCGGAATCGCCGGTCAGCGGGAACGGCCGCTGTTTGAGGTCCACCTTATTAATGTGGTCGAACACGATCTCGGTCTTGAAGCGCTCGGCGTGCTTCTGCATGCGCTCCATCAGAGCCGGGCCTTGCAGGCCTTCGATGTCGCCGGGCCAGTTGTCCACGTCGGTGGTGGTCATGAGCTGGCCGCCCTGTTCCAGACCGGTAATGAGCACCGGGTTGAGATTGGCGCGCGCGGCGTAAACCGCGGCCGTATAGCCGGCGGGGCCGGAGCCGAGTATGAGCAGCCGGCAGTGTTTGACCTTATCCATTATGCGGTAACTCCGTAGCGAGACAGGAAAACATTCGATAGACAAAAACCGCGGAAGTTCTTATCTTGCAGCCCCGACAGGGTGGCCGCGATTTCGTGCGTATGTTACGCCATCGACGCGAAGACGGTAAAGGAGAACGCATGCGTATTGGCATTCCGAAAGAAGTGAAGGTGCGGGAAGGGCGCGTGGCGCTGATTCCGCCCGCCGTTGCCGAGCTGATCAAGCATGGGCATGAGGTGCTGATCCAGTCCGGCGCGGGTGTCGCGAGCGGCTACCCGGACGAGGATTACCGCCGCGTGGGCGCGCAGATCGCGCCTGATGCGACCGCGCTTTATGGTGGAGTGCAGTTGTTGCTCAAGGTCAAGGAGCCGGTTGCCTCGGAATATACTCTGCTGCGCAAGGACCATATCCTTTTCTCCTACCTGCACTTGGCGGCCACGCCGAAGCTGGCGCAGGCTCTGAAGGAAAAGGGCCTGACGGCGGTGGCATTCGAAACCGTCGAGGTTGGCGGAAAATTGCCGTTGCTCGCGCCCATGAGCGACATCGCCGGGCGTTTGTCTATCCATATTGGCACTACCTTACTACATAGCCACGGGGGCGGGCGTGGCGTCATGCTCGGCGGCATGCCGTCCGCCGAACGTGGCCATGTGGTGATCCTCGGGGCCGGTGTCGCCGGCGGCAATGCCGCCACCGTGGCGGCCGCGCTCGGCGCGCAGGTGACGGTATTCGCACCGCGTCGTGAAGAATTGGAACGCATGCACGCGCTCGGACCGAATGTAACCACGCTGCCGTCCTATGCGCCATTGATTGCCGAGGCGGTTTACAGCGCTGATTTGCTGATCGGCGCGGTGCTGATCCCGGGAGCGAAGGCGCCCAAGCTGGTCACCGCCGAAATGGTGCGCAAGATGAAACCGGGTAGCGTGATCATCGACATCTCGGTGGATCAGGGTGGTTGCATCGAGACCACTCGTCCGACTGATTACGAGCATCCCACCTATATACAGGATGGCGTGGTGCACTTCGGCGTGACCAACATGCCCGGTGCGGTGCCGCGCACGGCTTCGCAGGCGCTATCCACCGTGCTCACACCCTACGTGCTGAAACTGGCGACGGATGGAGGGCTGAACGATCCGGCCATCGCCAAGGGCGTGAATGTTGCCGGCGGGAAAATTGTCCATCCGGCCGTGGCGGCGGCACTGGCGTCTTGAGCATCTATATAGTTGGCGCCACGCCCTGAAAAATGGGAAAATGCCGCCACTTTTTACGGCACTCTAAGGAAGGTTGTGACGCAGGCCACCCGGAACAAATCGAATCCACCGCTGACACCGCGTATTCTCCAGCTGTTGCGTGAAGCGGCCTTGTACGTCCTCGTCGCGATCGCCATCTATCTGCTGATTTCGCTGTGGACCTATTCCACCTCAGATCGATCATGGTCGCACCTCGGGTCGAGCGACATCGTGGCCAACACCGGCGGGCGCGCCGGCGCGTGGGTGTCGGACGTGCTGTTCAACCTGTTTGGGTACGTCGCCTATTTGTTTCCGGTGATGATCGGCTTTTCCGGCTGGCACATTTACCGGCATCGCAAGGACCCGGAGCCGCCCGGGGTGAAACACCGTCTACTGATGACCGGAAGTTTTATTGCCGTGATGATCGGTGCCTGCGGATTGGCCGGCCTGCACTTCCCGCAGAGCCAGACCGGCATGCCGTTCGCCAGCGGCGGCTGGCTGGGCAATGCCACGGGGTTAGGATTGGCTTCGGCCTTCAGCTTCACCGGCGCCACGCTGTTTCTGCTGGCGCTGTTTCTCGCCGCTGTCACGGTCTACACGGGACTTTCCTGGCTCAAACTCATGGACAGTGTCGGCCGGTGGAGTTTCGTTTTTGCCGACTGGTTTTATCGTTTCAGCTCCGCGCAGGTTGACCGGCTGATCGGCATGCGTGCCAAGCAGAAACGGCGCGAGGTAGTGGATGAGGACATGAAAGCGCTGGAGCGGCACACCCCACCGCGCATCGAGCCGGTGATTGCCAAACCGGCGCCGAGCAAGCGCGCGGAAAAGGAAAAACAGGTGCCGCTCTTCGATCTTCCGGCCCCCGGCGAATTGCCGCCATTGTCGTTGCTGGACCCGGCAGACAAGGACAAGGCGCCGCAGTTCTCGAAACAATCCCTGGAAAGCATGGCGCGGCTGCTGGAGAAGAAGCTGCTCGATTTCGACATCGAGGCGCAAGTGGTGGCGGTGCATCCGGGCCCGGTGATCACGCTCTTCGAGATTGAGCCGGCGCCGGGCATCAAGGCCTCGCAGATCACCAACTTGCAGCGCGACCTGGCGCGTTCGCTTTCCGTGGTCAGCCTGCGTGTGGTGGAAAATATTCCCGGTAAAACCTCGGTCGGCATTGAAATTCCCAACGAGGGACGCGAGACCATACGCCTGACCGAGGTGCTGGCCTCGCAGGCCTACGAGGAATCCGCCTCGCCGCTGTCGCTCGCGCTCGGCAAGGATATCAGCGGCAATCCGGTGGTAGTGGATCTTGCCAAGATGCCGCATCTGCTGATTGCCGGCACCACGGGTTCGGGCAAGTCGGTGTGCATCAACTCGTTGATCCTGAGCCTGTTGTACAAATCCACGCCGGAACACGTGCGCCTGATCATGATCGACCCCAAGATGTTGGAGCTCGCGGTGTACCAGGGCATTCCGCATCTGTTGGCGCCGGTGGTGACCGACATGAAACAGGCGGCCAACGCCTTCAAATGGTGCATCGCCGAGATGGAACGGCGCTATCGCCTGATGGCCGCGCTCGGCGTGCGTAATCTCGCGGGTTATAACCGCAAGATCAAGGACGCCATCGAGGCCGGCAAGCCGATCACCGACCCGCTGGTGCAGCCGGGCGAGGAGGCGGTGGAGCTGAAACCCTTGCCGATGATCGTCATTCTCGTGGACGAGCTGGCCGACCTGATGATGGTGGTCGGCAAGAAGGTGGAAGAGCTGATTACTCGGCTGGCGCAGAAGGCGCGCGCCGCCGGATTGCATCTGGTGCTGGCGACGCAGCGCCCGTCGGTGGACGTGATTACCGGCCTCATCAAGGCCAACATCCCCTCGCGCGTCGCGTTCCAGATGTCATCGCGCGTGGACTCGCGTACCGTACTCGACATGATGGGCGCGGAACAGTTGCTCGGCAGCGGCGACATGCTGTACTTGAGCGTGGGTCAGTCGTTGCAACGCGTGCACGGAGCGTTCGTCGCCGATCATGAAGTGCACAAGGTCACCACCTTCCTCAAGAAGAGCGGCGAGCCGGTTTACGAGGAACAGATTCTCAATGGCGATACCGGCGTCAACGACCAGGGCTTCCTCCAGGAAGGTGGCGGCAATGGCGCGGACGGCGGCAATGGCGAGGCCGATCCGCTGTATGACGAGGCGCTCAAGATCGTCACCGAAACGCGTCGCGCCTCCATCTCCGGCGTGCAACGGCGCTTGCGCATCGGCTACAACCGCGCCGCACGCCTGATCGAGGAGATGGAGCGTGCCGGCGTCGTCGGACCGCTGCAACCCAACGGCAGCCGCGAGGTGATCGCGCCTCCGCCACCGCGAGTCTGATCCAGATGAATCGCTTGTTGATTCTGGCGGTAATGTTTTTGCTCGGCATGGGCAGCACGATGGCGGCGACAAACGAGCCTAAGTCCGGAGCAGATAGCCTGCGCCAGTTTTTCCGTGAAGTGAACAGCTTCAGCGCCCGGTTCAAGCAGATCGTGCTCGACGAGTCGCTCAAACCGGTTCAGGAATCTTCCGGAACCTTGTGGATCGAGCGACCCGACAAGTTCCGATGGGATTACGATAAGCCTTACAAACAGCAGATCGTGGCCGATGGCAAGCGGCTCTGGGTGTATGACGTGGGTCTGCAACAGGCCACCGTGCGCGACCTGACCGGCGGCCTTACCGATACTCCGGCGATGCTGCTTGCCGGCAAGGGACGGTTGGAAGAGAATTTCACGATTCAGCCGCTTGACGCGACGGACAAGCTGACGTGGGTGCAACTGAAACCCCGGCGCAAGGACAGCGGGTATGATGACATCCGCATCGGTTTTGCGCAGGGCAAGCTGCGCATTATCGAGATGGTCGACGGCTTCGGACATACCACACGCGTGACGCTCGAGTCGCCACGCGAGAACGTCCGCATTGAGCCGGATCGTTTCAATTTCAAGGCGCCCGAAGGCGTAGATGTGGTTGGCGAGTAGACCGCCGCCGTTCAATCCAACGAAGCCGGTCACGCGCCGCTGAATGAGGCGAATCATGGCCACGCAGGATATTTTTCCGGATACCCAGACCAAGCCGTGGCAGCCGCTCGCGGACCGCATGCGCCCGCAGCGGCTCGAGGATTTCTTCGGCCAGTCGCATCTGCTCGCGCCGGGCAAGCCGCTGCGCCAGGCGATCGAAGCCGGCATTCTGCATTCCATGATCTTCTGGGGCCCGCCAGGCACCGGAAAGACCACGCTCGCGCGCCTGATCGCGCATCGCACGCGGGCGCACTTCATCGCCATCTCCGCCGTGTTCGCCGGCGTGAAAGAAATCCGCGCCGCCGTCGAGGAGGCCAAACAGGCGCACGCCGACGGTCACCCGACGGTGATGTTCGTGGATGAAGTGCACCGTTTCAACAAGGCGCAACAGGACGGCTTCCTGCCGTACGTGGAGGACGGCACACTGACCTTCATCGGCGCCACCACGGAGAACCCATCCTTCGAATTGAACAACGCGTTGCTGTCACGCGCGCGCGTTTACGTGCTCAAGGCTCTGACGGCGGAGGAAGTTCGCCAGGTCATCGATCGGGCCCTCGAAGACGAACCATCGGGCCTGGGTTCACAGCCACTGGAAATGCCGGATGAGGCGCGCGATCTGCTGGCACAGGCGGCCGACGGCGATGCGCGTCGTTCGCTGAATCTGCTGGAGATGGCCGCCGATCTCTCGATAAAACAAGGCGGCAAGCAGGTCATTACCCTGGACCTGATCAAGGACGTCATCACCGGCGGGGTACGGCGCTTCGACAAGCAGGGCGAGGCGTTTTACGACCAGATCTCGGCGCTGCACAAGTCGGTGCGCGGTTCCGACCCGGACGCCACATTATACTGGTTCACCCGCATGCTCGATGGCGGCTGCGATCCGCTTTATATCGCGCGCCGGGTGGTGCGCATGGCTTCCGAAGACATCGGCAACGCCGATCCGCGCGCCTTGCAGTTGGCGCTGAATGCCTGGGACGTGCAGGAACGACTGGGCAGTCCGGAAGGAGAGCTGGCTATCGCGCAAGCCGTCGTCTACATGGCCTGCGCTCCGAAAAGCAATGCCGTGTATACCGCCATGGGGTCGGCGATGAAAGACGCGCGTGAGCGCGGATCGCTTGAAGTTCCGCTGCATCTGCGCAATGCCCCTACCAAGCTGATGAAAGAGCTGGGATACGCCAAGGGCTACCGCTACGCGCATGATGAGGCCGAGGCGTATGCGGCCGGCGAGAGCTATTTACCGCCGGAACTGGGGAAACGGCAGTATTATTTTCCCACGGATCAGGGATTGGAGGGTAAAATCGCCGAGCGTCTGGCCCATCTTAAAGAACTGGATCGGAAAGCCCGAGAGTCGGCGGCCAAGGCAGAAAAAAAGAAACCGGAGAAGACGAGTAAATGAATTTCGTGGCACACGATACGATGATGAATATTAAACAAACAGCGATGGGTGTAGTTCTTTGGGCGGTATCATCGCTGGTCCTGGCCGGCGGAGTTGCCTCAACGCCACCGGCGACATCGACACCGGCACCCACTCCAACCCTCGCTCCCGCACCAGCGTCAGTCAGTCCCAATTCTGAAGCCGGTTGGGCGGCCTATGACGCCGGCGACTATGACAAAGCGCGCCGTATCTGGCAGCCACTGGCAGAAAAGGGCGATGTGCGAGCGCAGCGTGGCATGGGCAAGCTGTATGAAAAGGGCCGAGGCGTGGAGAAAGATTATGCTGCCGCGGTCAAATGGTATCGCCCGGCAGCGGAGAAGGGCGATGCCGAAAGCCAGTACCGTCTCTCCATCGCTTATGGTTGGGGGCTGGGCGGCATCGAGAAAGACGAGGCCAAGGCGATCGAGTGGCTGCGCAAGGCCGCGGAAAACGGACAGAAGCGGGCGCAGCGATCCCTGGCGAAGGGCTATGAGGACGGCCTGAAAGGCTTGCCGAAAGATCCGGAGAAAGCGAAATACTGGTATGCCCGGTCCAAGACCAGAGAATGAAAAAAACGAAAATATATTTATCGTGAAGCGCGTTAGCCCATGAATCAGGTTCTGGCCATCGCCGCGGGCGGCGCCGTGGGAAGCGTTTTGCGGTTCTGGATGTCTACCTGGGTGCATTCCTTTGCCGGCCGGTCTTTCCCCTACGGCACTCTGACGGTCAATGTGCTCGGATGTTTGGCGATGGGATTTCTCTTCGTCCTGTTCGTCGACCGGTTGAGCGACAACGCCGTGTTGCGCGCCGGAGTACTCATCGGTGTGCTGGGCGGCTTCACCACGTTTTCCTCGTTTTCCATTGAAACCTTCAACCTGATCGAGCAAGGGGCGTGGTTCAAGGCTGCCGCGAACATGGCCAGCAGTCTGTTATTGTGCATCGGCGCCACATGGGTCGGCGTCATTCTGGGGAGGCAGGTATGAAACACAGCGACGTGACTATGGTGCGCATCTATCTCACCGAAACGGAAAAGCTGCTAAAAAAGCTGCTCGCCAAGCTGCACGATGAGGAGAAAGTGCGCGGAGTAACCGTCTTCCGGGGTATTTCTGGTTTTGGCCGCTCGGGTGTGGTGCATTCGTCCACGCTTCTCGATCTGTCGCTCGACCTGCCGGTGGTGATCGAGTTTTTCGACGAGCCGGCCAAAGTGAAACGCATCCTCGTGCATCTTAAGGACATGCTGCCGGCCGGTCACGTTATTTCCTGGCCGGCACGCGCGAATGAAGACTGATTCACAACTCCCGACCCGTTAGCTCCCGATATGCTCGACCCTAAACTCCTCCGCACCAACCTCGATGACGTGG
Organism: Sulfuricaulis sp.; assembly: GCA_035456865.1. Lineage (GTDB taxonomy): Bacteria > Pseudomonadota > Gammaproteobacteria > Acidiferrobacterales > Sulfurifustaceae > Sulfuricaulis. The sequence goes on along the minus strand of DATICK010000095.1, from coordinate 6,416 downwards.
CGCGCCAGCTCGTCCGTCGCGGTTACCGCCTGGACACGCAGGCACTTGCTACGATCGAAGAAAAGCGCAAACGCGTGCAGGTGATTGCGCAACAGTTCCAGCAGGATCGCAACGCCAAGTCGAAGGCGATCGGTATCGCCAAATCGAAGGGCGAAGACACCACGCGACTGATGCGGGAGGTAGCCGATACCGGCGCGGCGCTCAAGCAAGCGGAGAGCGAGCTGGAACAGATTCAGAACGAACTCGTTGAAATAGCGCTCGGGATTCCCAATATCCCGCACGCCACCGTCCCCGATGGCAATGACGAAAATGACAATAAGGAACTCCGGCGCTGGGGCGAGCCGCGCCAGTTTAGCTTCACGCCCAAGGACCATGTGGATCTCGGTGCCGCGCTCGGTATGCTGGATTTCGACACTGCTGCCAAGATCACTGGCGCGCGCTTCGTCGTTATGAATGGACCTTTGGCGCGCCTGCACCGGGCACTGATTCAGTTTATGCTCGATCTGCACACGCAGGAACACGGTTACACCGAAACCTATGTACCATTTATGGTTAATGCCGACAGTCTGCGCGGCACGGGCCAATTGCCCAAGTTTGAACAGGACCTGTTCGCGCTGAAAGGGGAACAGGCCTATTACCTGATACCGACGGCTGAGGTGCCGGTCACGAACATCGTGCGCGATGTCATCGTCGAGGCCAATGATATGCCCCGTAAATATGTGTGCCACACGCCATGTTTTCGCAGCGAGGCCGGTTCCTATGGCAAGGACACGCGCGGCATGATCCGCCAGCACCAGTTCGAAAAGGTCGAGCTCGTCCAAGTGGTGCGTCCGCAGGATTCCTATCAGGCGCTGGAGGAACTGACCGGTCACGCGGAAAAAGTTTTGCAGAAGCTGGAGCTGCCGTATCGGGTGGTGACGTTGTGTACCGGTGACATGGGTTTTTCCGCCGCCAAAACCTACGACATCGAAGTCTGGCTGCCGGGCCAGAACAAATACCGCGAAATTTCCTCGTGCAGCAACTTCGAGGACTTCCAGGCGCGGCGCATGCAGGCGCGCTGGCGCAATCCCCAAACTGGCAAACCCGAACTGGTGCACACGCTCAACGGCTCGGCCTTGGCGGTCGGGCGCACCCTGCTGGCGATTATGGAGAATTATCAGGACGATACGGGCAGGATAAGGGTCCCAAACGTCCTGTATCCTTACCTGCGAGGCTTGGAAACAATAGAAATAACCCCATAACGCCGTTTATCAGGCGCGTTTGTTATAATTAGTAATAAATACGGGGGTGTGTCTCTGTTCCAGAGACATTATAAAAGTGACGCTGGATTCTAAACGCACAGTAACGCGATTACGGGCGCTGGTCGTTCTTTCGTTCCTTCTCTATGCGCCTTATTACCTGATATGGCGCTTGGGTACTTTCAACCCGGCATCTCCGTTTTTTTCGTGGCTGATCTGGGGCGCCGAGGTCTTTGGTTACCTGACGGCAGTCTTGCACATCTTCATGGTCAGCCGCCTGACATCGCCCGTCGCGACGTCTCCCCCCAAGGGTCTTACGGTCGACGTGTTCATTCCCACGTACAACGAGAGTGTCAACCTGTTGCGTCATACGGTGCTGGCGGCCACGCGCATGGAATATGCGCATCAGACCTGGCTGCTGGATGATGGCAACCGGCCCGAGATGGCGGCCCTGGCCAAGGAGCTAAGTTGCCGTTATCTGGCACGAGCGGAAAATACCGACGCCAAGGCCGGTAACCTGAATCACGCCCTGGCGCAAAGTCATGCGGATTTCGTGGCGGTATTCGATGCCGATCATGTGCCGCACAAGGACTTCCTCAACAAGACATTAGGCTTCTTCCATAACGAGAAAGTGGCATTCGTGCAAACGCCACAGGATTTCTACAACCTCGATTCGTATCAGCACCGCCGTCACAGGCGGCTGAGTTATATCTGGACTGAACAATCCTTGTTCTTCCGCGTGATACAGCGCGGCAAGGATCGCTGGAACGCCGCTTATTTCTGTGGCAGCTGTGCCGTTCTTCGACGCAGTGCGTTGGACAGTATTGGCGGTTTTGCCACGGGAACGGTTACCGAGGACCTGCACACGTCAATCCGGCTTCACAAGAAAGGCTATCAGGCCGTTTATTATCCGGAGAGCCTGGCTTTCGGGCTGGCGCCGGATTCCGTGCGCGCCTTCCTGCTGCAGAGACTGCGGTGGGGACAGGGCGCCATGCAGGTGTGGCGCAAAGAAGGCATATTGTTCACGCGCGGGCTAACCCTGCCGCAGCGACTGAATTATCTGGCTTCGGTATTGACCTATTTCGACGGCTGGCAAAAGACGGTTTTCTACGTCGCGCCTGCCGTGGTGCTGCTGACGGGCGTGATGCCCATCAATGTGCTCGGACGTGAATTCCTCCTGCACTTCATACCATTCTACCTGTTGTGTTTCTGGGCGTATGAAGAGGCCGGTCGTGGTTATGGCGGTACCGTGTTGACGGAACAATACAACATGGCCCGTTTCGCCACATTCGCACGGGCAACCATAGGAGGTTTCGGGCCACATTTGAAGTTTTCCGTCACACAAAAAGTCAGCCTGGAACAGGACAAGCCTCGAACGGTTATTCCGCAGATGCTCGTGCTTGTGCTGAGCATTGCAGCGATTGCCGTTGGGACATGGTTGTGGCTGTCTCAGCAGTATCTGACGCCGGGTGCATTCTGGGCCAATATCGTTTGGGCCAGCATTAATCTTGGGCTGGCCGGATCGGTTATACGCTTCACGCTGTTACGGAGACATCGCCGGCGTGAATACCGATTCCAGATTCCCCTGCCTGCCTTCATCGAAAAATCGGAGGAAGACAGGACGCTTGGCCTGGTGGAGGATATTTCGGCTGATGGATGCCGGTTCATATCGGAAAAACCGGTCGACGCCAATGGTAATGTCAGTGGTGAGATTTTCTTGCCCAGTGGCCGCATGCCATTTACAGCCAACGCCAGCCGTCATCTCGTACCGGCTTTGCCATCAGGAAATAGCCGGGACGAGACGCTGAAATTCGGACCGCGCACATCGAGGCGGAAACTCGAATACGGGCTGGCCTTCCGCTGGAAATCGGCCCATGATGCGATTCAGCTCGAAAACTTTCTCTATGGTTCGGATCTTCAGTGGCGCATTCTTGACCTGCAGGAGGGCGTCTCCACTCCTGTTGCCTGGGTCGCGGACTTGTTTGCAGGCGGTAAGATGTCGAAAGTCTCGAAAATCTCATCAGAAGAATGGTTGCCGGTTGTATATCACCAGACCAGGAAAGGCGAGATGCAGGATAAATTCGGTGTATTATCGCGCACCGACTGGGCACAGAAACCTGCCAGGCTGATCATGTTCGAATCTGTTCCGAAAGGCTCGCGCCTTGAACTTTATATATTCGGGCATATGCCGCAAGACCGTGTGCAAGGGGAACTTGTCGAATTACAGAAACTGCAAACAACAATTGCAGAAATTTATGTGGCTACACTCACGTTGCAGCATCAAGGCCCTGATGAAGTGTCACGGCGGTAAAGGTTATCGCTGGTTACCAGTCTGTCCACCGAAAATGGCCGCCGGTGTTTTGGGGATATTGGTTGGCCTGGTTACGCCAATGTCTGCCAGTGCGAACGAGTGGCTTGGTTTGACGGGAGCCGAGTTGGGGGCCAATCGCAATATCTATGCATTTGTTGGCGCCATTGCACCGCTGACATCGAACACGGGGCTTGGCCAGGGTTGGGTCCAGCGCTATTGGCTGGATTGGCTGGAATACCGTTATGACTCGGACGGTGAGGAAATTAGTGCCCAGGCCCCGGGCGTGTCAGCATTGCTTGGTTATCAACGCAGCAATTCCAAGGGATTCTGGGCTGGCTATGCCGGAGTGGGTTACCGGAATACCACACTCAGTCCGGACAGGCCCGATGCGGATGTGCGCGGCCCCCAGAGCAGCCTGCAATTGCTCGGAGAGATGGATCGCCGCTTTTCCCAAAGCTGGCGTTTTGTCGGGGCGGCACAGGTGTCGTTTGGGCGGGACAGCTACTGGACGCGCGCCAAATTTCTGCACAACTCTTCCACGGCCTCTTATTGGCAAGGGGTGGAGGTCATTTTCCAGGGCGATCCCGATTACCACGCCACCAAAGTCGGATTAGTACTGGATGAATGGGGCGTTGGAAAAGGTGTCACCGCCAATTTCAAGCTGGGAGCCAATAAAACCAAGGGTCTCAAAACCGGCGGTTATGCGGGCATTGAGTTTGTGGGAATTTTTGGCGGAAAATAAAAATATTCTCAGGCGTTCATATAGTGGCAGATCTAGTAGAGTTAAACATGGGAGAGGTGGCCGAGCGGTTTAAGGCGGCGGTCTTGAAAACCGTTGAAGGGCAACCTTCCGGGGGTTCGAATCCCTCCCTCTCCACCATCTTCAATCAAAGTGGCTGCTTAGCATGTCACTTTGAATGAAACTCCTAGAACCACTCCATTGCTTCATGAATATCGCCCAAGGAATACTGACGGTCGGCAATTGAAACGCCGATTCGGGTTATAATCCCGCCATGAATTTCCTTCCCATTTTTCTAGATCTGAAACAACGTTCCTGCGCGGTCATCGGAGGCGGGGAGGTGGCGTCTCGAAAGGTAATGTTACTGCTGGAGGCCGGCGCCCAGATAACGGTATATGCGCCCACCGCAGGCGAGACCATCCGCCGCTGGGCGGCCGATGGCAAAGTCAGGCACGTCGCACAGGAATTCCGCCCCGAGGTGCTGAACGGTTGCGCGCTGGTCATCGCGGCCACGGACGACAAGACGGTCAATCGTCAGGTTTCGGATGCCGCCAAGGCGCGCAACATTCCGGTCAACGTCGTGGACCAGCCGGATCTGTGCACGTTCATCATGCCGTCCATTGTCGACCGTTCCCCGGTGATTGTGGCGGTGTCGACCGGGGGGTCGTCCCCGGTGCTGGCACGCCTCATTCGCGCGCGCCTCGAAACCCTGATCCCCGCCGGTTACGGCCGACTGGCGAAACTGGTGGTCAAGTTTCGAGACTTGGTCAAGCAGCGTTTTACTAATCCGAAGAGTCGCCGTCAGTTCTGGGAAGAAGTATTGCAGGGACCGGTCGCCGAGCTTGTCTATTCCGGACAGGATGCCGCGGCGGAGAAGGCCTTGCAACAGAGAATCGAGGCTGTCGACGGCAGCCAGGTGCCGGTCGGGGAAGTGTATCTGGTGGGAGGCGGGCCGGGCGATCCGGATTTGCTCACCTTCCGTGCGTTGCACCTGATGCAGCAGGCCGATGTCGTGGTTTACGACCGTCTGGTGTCGCCGGCGGTGTTGAGCTTGATTCGCCGCGACGCCGAGCGCATTTACGCCGGCAAGGAACGCGACAACCATGCCATCCCGCAGGAAGACATCAATCATCTCCTCGTGCGTCTGGCCAAGGAGGGCAAACAGGTCGTGCGACTCAAGGGCGGCGACCCGTTCATCTTTGGGCGCGGAGGCGAGGAGATCGATACCTTGGCAGCCGAGGGCATACCGTTTCAGGTGGTGCCAGGCATTACCGCGGCGGCGGGCTGCGCCGCCTACGCCGGCATACCGCTGACGCATCGTGACTATGCCCAGTCCGTAGTGTTCGTCACCGGCCATCTTCAGGACGGGACGGTGAATCTCAACTGGAAGGCGCTGGTGCAGCCGGGTCAGACCATCGTGTTCTACATGGGCCTGCACGGCATCGACACGATCTGCCGCGAGCTGATCCGGCACGGCATGCCGTCGTCCACGCTGGCGGCGCTGGTGCAGCAAGGCACGACGCGTAATCAGCGCGTCTTGACCGGCGACCTGGAGACCCTGCCGTCGATCGTCGACAAGGCGCATGTCAAAGCGCCGACCCTGATCATCGTCGGCGATGTGGTGGAACTGCACGGCCGGCTGAAGTGGTTCGAGCCGAGTGCCGCGAATTAGCCGTCGTTATTCTGTATTTTTTTACGCCCCAGACCCTGTTCAACCGCGATGACCGCGGCTTCCACGCGCGAGTGTACGCCGAGTTTGCGCAGGATGGCCTTGACATGGAGTTTGACGGTTCCGTCGGTGATATTCAGCGCACGCGCTATCATTTTGTTGCTTTGTCCTTCGGCGACGTGGCTTAAAATTTCCATTTCACGCGGAGTGAGTTCGGAAAGGGGCGCAGCGGAACGTCTTGGCGTCTCACTCGTCTGACCCTGTACGATGCGCGTGAGGGAACCCACCATCTCCTTGGCCACGACATTGTCACCGCGTTGCGCCGCCTCGAGCGCCGGCACCAGATCCTCGGGATTCATGTCCTTGAGCAAATAGCCGGCGGCGCCACCGCGCAGGGCGGCGCGCAGGTCGGCGTCATCCCGGCTCATGGTCAGCATCAGAATCGGCACCGTGACGTTA
>DATICK010000094.1:0-11888 GCA_035456865.1 Sulfuricaulis sp. | reverse complement strand
CTGCAGATATTCTTTAACATCGCTTTCCTGCAAGCACAAAACGTCAGCCTGCAGGAAGAAGTCCGGAATGTGCGTGCCACGCCCGTCATACCCGGCACCATTATCACATACGAGCCACCCTTGTCTCATAATTTGCAGCGTGATCCGTCATCGCTCAAGGTGCAATTCGACCATGTAGTCAATTACGAAGTCCGGATGGGTGATGATCGTCGCAGCCTGGTCATATACCTGCCCATCGTGCCCGCAGAAACCAAGCCCAACGGTGCCGCCAAAAGTAAACCGGAAAAAACGAATAATCCGGAAAAGTAAAAGTATTCAGTTTCATTCAACTACTTTCAGTTTTGAGAATAACTCTATGTGGGCTGTTCCCTTTGTCGTGTTTGTCGTTTTACTTGTACATCTTTCGTCGGCAGCGCCCGTTCTCGCCGCATCCGATGAGAAAAATAACGCTGGTACCGATGTCGACGCAAAACTCGACAAGCATTTCGTCGTGACACTGCGCAGCAGCTTCACACCCATTTCGGACAAACAGGCCAAGCGTGATTTCCCGGACAGCCCGGTTTATCTGATTCAGAGCAAGGCATTTGATAAGCCCGTCTATCTCGTGCGCGTGGGCTTTTTCAAAAACTATGCCGATGCCATGGCGTTTCGCGAGAGCGCGGTTGCCAAGTATCCCGCGGCACAGGTCTCCGAGATCACAAGCAACGAATTTCTTACTATCCAGCGCACTTTACCGGCGCCGAAACAGGCCGCACCGACAGTCACAGCCAAAAAGATTGAGCCTCAGCCGGCGCCCTCGGTGCCACCCGCGCCCATTCCTGTGCCGGCGCCCTCAGTCGCGCCGGCGCCCTTTCCTGTGCCGACGCCTCCGGCCAGGGCAGGCGCCTACTCACCGAAGGCGCTCTTCGCCGTTCTTCTCGAGGAAAGCGATCGGGCCGCGCCAGTGGTACGCGCGCCGCTCCCCGCGTCTCTGAAAAACTATCGTCTGTACACCACTCAAACACGCGACAAGAAGAAAACGCACTATCAATTGAAACTCGGCTTCTTCGAAAATGAGTCAGACGTCTATGCTGCTCGCAAACAGATGCAAGAGGTTTACCCAGGCACGAGGGTCGTGCGCGTCTCGTCGAGCGAACAAAGCAATTCCATACAAACCGCCTTGAGCGCGCCCGTTGCGCTACCGCCGGTCGCGGTACCGGTACCAAAGGTGCCGCCAAGCGCTGTCGCAAAAGTGCCGGTGCCAGCCCCAACCCTGCCCGCCGCTGTTCCGGAAATCACACCGAGCGCCGCGGCGGGGCCCGCATCCTCCTACGATCGTGATGCCCTCGCATTGCTCGAGAAAAGCCGTGCGGCGCTCGCTCGCGGCGATAACAATGTAGCCATTGCCACGCTCGATCAATTGCTGCGGCTGCCGCCGAACCGCTATTCCCAAGACGCACAGGAATTGATCGGCCTCTCCCGCCAGCGTGCCGGAGAAACCGTGGCGGCACGCAAGGAGTATGAACTTTACCTGCGTCTTTACCCGACTGGCGAAGGCTCGGACCGCGTACGGCAGCGCATCGCGGCGCTGGAGGTATCGACAACGACAACACCTCCCCCTGAACTCAAGGCCGTCAAACCACGTATGGAGGCGCAATCCACCATCGTCGGCAATTTATCGCAGTATTACTATCATGGCGCCAGCAAGCTGGATACCACGACGCTGACCCCGCCTGCCAATGCAGTAAACCTCCCCGGCCTGACCCAAACCGACCAGAGTTCGCTGGTGACCAGCCTCAACTTCACGCACCGTTACCGGAGCGAGGATTACGACAACCGTCTGGTGATACGTGACACCTTCACGAAAAACTACCTGCAGGGCCAGGACGACACCAATCGTCCCAGCGACATTTACTACGAGGTCAAAAACCGCAAGCTCGACTATTCGGCGCGCCTCGGCCGCCAACCCGGCGGTTCCGGCGGAGTGCTCGGTCGTTTTGAAGGATTGCTCGCCGGCTATAACTTCTCGCCCAAATGGCGGATCAACGTCGTGGGTGGTGTACCGACCGACATCTCATACAATTCTCACCTGAAATTCCTCGGTGCCGGCATAGATATTGGTCCGTATGCCGAAAATTGGGGCGGCAGCTTGTACACGATGGAACAAAAGGTGGACGATGTCACGGACCGTCATGCCGTGGGAGGCGAACTCCGCTACTTCAGCCAGATATTCACCCTGTATGGACTGTTCGACTATGACACGGAATTCAAGACGTCGAATATCGCTTTGGTACAAGGCAACTGGACTGCCACCAGCGGCACGACCGTGCACGCCTTGTTCGACCGGCGCAAAACACCGTCATTGTCGCTGACCAACGCCTTGATCGGCGAATCCGACACGTCGATCAAATCACAGCTCCAGACCAAAACCTATGAACAGCTCAAACAACAGGCGCTCGATTTGACATCCACGACTGATCTGTACAACGTGGGAATTTCGCAACCGTTGAGCACGCGCTGGCAGGCGGGATTAGACGTGCAGTCGGCGCACACCTCGAGCACAGTGGGCTCCGTGAATCAGCCGGCCCAGCCGGACACGGGCACCATCTATACCTACACCGCAAACCTCATCGGCAACGGTATCTTTACGCAGCGCGATGTCAACGTGGTCAGCATCAGCCATATCGCCGGCGAGACGCTCACCGGCGACTCATATTCATTGACCAACCGCCTGCTCTGGGGCCCAAGCTGGGCTCTCGATACCACACTGAACTGGTACACCTCGCACGATTCGAGCACCAATACCGACGTGGATCGCTTCTCGCCTTCATTGAGGCCGAGTTACAAGTGGAAGCAGAACATCACACTGGAGGCGGAATATGGCGAGGAGCGTACGACCAGCAGAGGCACACTGACCGAGGACACGACTCGGCGACGCTATTGGTCGTTGGGCTATCGCTGGGACTTCTGAGGGAACGCGGCTAACGGACGTTGCGCTGATACTGCCGGTACAAGGTCAGGACACGCGGAACGTACTGCAGCGTCTCGCGATAGGGAGGAATGCGGTGACCGTACTGGATGATGGCGTCCTCGCCGGCATTATAGGCGGCCAGCGTCAGCGAAAGGTCGTTGTTGAATTTCCGCATCAGATCACGCACGTATTTCGCCCCACCCTGGATATTCTCCGCCGGGTCATAGAGATTGCGCACCCCGTAACGTCGGGCGGTTTCGGGCATGAGCTGCATGAGGCCGACGGCACCCTTGCGCGAAACGGCGTGCGGGTCGAAACCGGATTCCGCTGCGATCATCGCCTGCAACAGCGCCTGATCGAGACTGTGTTCGCGCGCCGCCTTCTTCACCAGCGGCGCATACCGATTGGAAGCAGTGAGATAACCAGAGGAAGTTTTTACCGACTGATAAGGCGATACCCGGAACGGAACGCGCGTCATTCCCGCATAGCGCGGGTCGGAGGGCACGTTGGTGAAGTGAGTAATTCCGCTGGCGTCCGTGAAGGTATAAACCACCGCCCATGCCGGTTCGGCCATCAGGACCGCGAGGGTGAACACCGAAGCTGTCAGGGCGCCATGGAGCCGCATAGTTATTTTTGCAGGGTTCCCGGATTTCTTGCGAACGCTCGTAGTTTAACCCGCCGCCGACGGTCACGCCAAACGCGCGTCCAGGGCGGACCGGCTTACGTCGGGCTTTACTTTTTTCCCATTTTTTCGCGGGTCTTGCTGACAATACGGCTCAAATGCTCCGCCTCATTGCTGCCTGCCGGCAGGGCTTTCTGCAACGGTTCCCAATATCCCAGCGCCTGCTTGTAATCGCCCTTCTGAAAAGCGGCCAAGCCGAGAAACCACATGGCATCCTGGTTCTGCGGGTCGAGTTTCAGGAGCTTGCTGAATAGAGCGTATACCGGCCCACCGGTATTCTGTGGGTCCATGTTGTAGAGGAATGAGGCATATTCGGCCACCACCTCCGGATCGTCGGGCATGAGCTTGTAGGCGCGCGCGTAAGCGGCCTCCGCCGCCTCCTGCCGACCCATCACCCCGTAGGCGCGGCCCAGCCGCAACCAGCCGGCGGCATCGTCCGGCTGCTCTTCCAGGCGCTTTTCCAGGCGCGCGACCATTTCCAGCGCCTGGGGCGGAATCGAGCCAGTCGCCGACGCTTGGGGATTGAAGAGGTATGTCAGCGTCTGACGCTGGCCCAGCGCGTAAAGACCGGCGGAGGTCAACGGCAGCAGCACGCCGAGGGCAACCAGGCCGATGGCCCAGGCGCGGCGCGATTCACGCTTGGCTTTCTTTGTTTTCTTCCCGGTGCCGCCGAGCGTCTCGAGTTCGCGCAGGGTCCGGGCGAGTTCGGTCTCGAGGCGGCGGCGCTCATCGCTCACCACGTCGGCGTCGATATTGCGATCGCCCTCTTCGACATCGAGTTCGTTGAGCTGCACGAGCAGCCGTTCGCGCAACTGCTGCAATTGATCGCGGTGCTCGCTGCTGGCCGGCAGGGCCGGCCGCGCCAGCGGACGCGCCATGTACCACACCGTGACGGCGAGGATCAGCACCGCGATGGCAGCAAACCAGATCATGTTTTACTCTGCTTGCGCGCGCTGCGCACGCGCTCAGCGTCTTCCTTGGAAAGCGGTGGCGTCGGCGGCATCGAGGGACGCAGCCGGCGGCGCAGGAAAACGAAGCCGGACGCACCCACGACGATGATCAGTGCCAGCGGTCCGGCCCACACGATGGCGCCCGATCCGCGCTTGGGCGGTTTCATCAATACATAATCGCCATAACGGTCGACAAAATATTTGACGATCTCGTCGCGCGATTTACCGGCCTGGAGCTGTTCGCGGATGATGGCGCGCATGTCGTGCGCCAGGTCGGCATTGGATTCCGACACCGGCTGGTTTTGACACACGGTGCAACGCAGATCCTTGGCGATGTCGAGCACCTGCCGTTCCAGGGGGTCTTCCGTCACTTGCGTGGCGAGCACCGGCATGGCCACAAGAAGAAATAGAATGGTCAGAAACCGCATCAGGGATTATTTCGCCACCTGGGCGCCGGCCGGAACCTTGACTTCACGCCGGCGCGGGCTGCTGAGAGACAGGAAAAGACCGGACAGAATAATGGCGCCGCCGGTCCAGATGAATCGCACCAGTGGATTGACATAAATGTGCACTGCCCATTTGTCCTTTTCGTTCGACTCCGCAAGTACGACGTACACATCGCGCAACATCGTGGAATCGATGCTGGTCTCGGTCGTGGGCGCTTCCTGGCGCGGGTAGCGGCGGCGCTCCGGCGTCGACAGGCGGCCGCTGTTGAGCAGTGTCAGCCGGCCCTGGATTGCGTCGTAATTGTCGCGGCGGAACATCTCAATACCATCAAAACGCAGCCGCTCACCGGCCACTTCCACCACGTCCCCCGGACCCATGGATACCATCTCCTCGGAACGGAACAGGCCCGAGCCGATCAATCCGAGAGCGATAATGACAATACCAAAGTGCACGATCATGCCACCGTAATGCCGCCGGTTTCCGAGCACCGTCTTGAGGCAGGCGCGACCAATAGCCTCTTTCATCTGTTCTCGGCGCTGCCGGACCGCTCGAAGAAAATCAGCCACGAGGTTGGAAAAGGCAAACAACGCCAGCCCCGTCGCGGCCGGCCCGGTCCAGTGCACCGGAGGCAGGAATATCAGCACTGCAGCCGCCGCGGCCACACCAACAATGAACGGCCATAGCAGGCGCTTGCGCAAACGTTCGAGATTGACCTTGCGCCACGGGACCAGGGGTCCCACGGCCATCAGCAGAATGATGACGAGAAATAACGGAACCATGACGGCATTGAAATACGGCGCGCCCACGGTGATTTTCTGGCCGCTGAAAGCGTCCAGCGCCAGCGGATAGAGCGTGCCGAGCAGCACGCTGGCACACGCCACCGTGAACAGCACGTTGTTCCAGACGAACAGCGACTCGCGCGACAGCAGCGAGGTGATGGTTTCCTCCGCCTGCTGGTAACGGCCCTTGGCCATGAAAATCCCGAACGACACGGTCAGCACGATAGTCATGAAAGCGAGAATGTAGGCGCCGCGTCCCGGGTCCACGGCAAACGCGTGCACCGAGGAAAGAATTCCTGAACGCACCAGGAAGGTGCCGAGCAACGACAGCGAAAACGTACTGATGACCAGAAAGATATTCCACGCGTGCAACATGCGCCGGCGATCCTGCACCGTGATCGAATGCACCAGCGCCGTTCCGAGCAGCCACGGCATGAACGAGGCGTTCTCCACCGGATCCCAGGCCCAGTAGCCACCCCAACCCAATTCATAATAAGCCCACCAGCCGCCGAGGATGACGCCGGTGGTAAGGAAACCCCACGCGATCAGCGCCCAGCGCCGGATCAGTCCGACCCAGAGTTCGCTGCGCCAGCGCGTGATGAGCGCGGTCATGGCGAAGGCAAACGGCACCGAGAAGCCGACGTAGCCCATGTACAGCCCGGGCGGATGAAACACCATGCCCGGATCCTGCAACAAGGGATTGAGATCGTTCCCCTCCGCCACCGCCGGAAACATGCGCGTGAACGGATTGGACAAAAACAGGATGAGACCGAAGAAGCCGACCATCAGCCAACCCTGAACGGCGAGGATGATGGGCAGATGTTCCGGGTAATGCTTGCGCCCGTGCCAGCCGACGACCAACGTATATAAGGTAAGTATCCACACCCACAGATACAGCGAACCTTCGTGACCCCCCCATAAGGCCGCTACCTTATAAAAGATGGGCAACAACGTATTCGAGGTGGCGGCAACATACTGGACAGAGAAATTGCTGGTCACAAAGGCATGCACCAGGCTGAGGCCGCCGATCGAGGTCAGCACGAACATCATAACGCTCGCGTTCACGCTGAGCTGGGCGAGACGCGGCTGGCGCAGGTAATGCGCCGCAATCGGGGCCAGACCCTGGACCAGCGCCACGATAAAAGCGAGATAGGCACAGTAGTGTCCCAGCTCGATCAGATTCAGCGAAAGATTATTGGCCAGCACTTAATAAAGTCCCCGGGGGATCTAACAACGGGAAATTACGCAAGGTAGGAAGCCTTTCCTCGTCCTTCAGTGGGTTACAAGATTAACCTATCGCGGCGCATTCGTATAGAGTTGGAAAACACGGCCGTTACAGTTTTTTTCGTACCCGGATAAACGGGCCGGATTTGACGAGAACCGCAAAACTACTCACAGAAATTGTGTATAAGTTTGTGTGTAATCACCAGCCGGGCAACTGAAAGCGGCCTGACTACAGAACCGCCGTTAGATTGAACATTTTTTAAACATGCGCCGGCATTTTGCCGGACAACGGCCGGACTGATTCACACGCCACGCGTCGTTCGGCCAAATCGCACTTGCATCCCGGCGACATTTCTGTTCAAAGGATTTTTTCAGCCGCCAAAAAAATGCCCGACGCCGCCACGCCACCTCCCTTGCCGCCACCCGGGCTGCTGCGCCGCCTCGGCGCCATGGCCTACGACATCCTGCTGCTGCTCGCCTTATTAATGATGCTGAGTTATCCCTACGTGTGGCTGACCGGCGGCGCCAAACCCGGTCTGTTCGTCAAAACGCTTTACCAGCTTTATCTGCTCGCCATCTGTTTTCTGTTCTACGGCGGCTTCTGGGTCCGCGGCGGGCAGACCCTGGGCATGCGCACCTGGCGCATCAAATTGGTGCGGAGCGATGGCGGGTCGATTACATGGATGATTGCACTGAAACGTTTTGCCTACGCCCTGCTTTCTTTGCTTTGTTTCGGGCTGGGATTTCTGTGGGTGCTTTACGACCGCGATAAACTCGCGTGGCATGATCGGTGGTCGGGGACGAGGTTGATCTTGATTCCGAAAGCCCAGAAGAACATTCGCTAATCGTCATTCCCACGCGGGATTCCCGTATTTCGAATCTGCTTACGCCCTTATCAACAGTTCATCTGAGCATCACCATCCAAGTCTTTGTTCCTCCGTTATTTCAGAATTTCCTGGTGAAGACTTATCACTAAAGGTAACTTGACAAGTATTTCTTATCGCGGCGAAATGCTGGCACAAGAAATCAGCGCGCCGCCCAATCGGTGGCTGCACAGAATAATCAAAACCAAGAAACAACAATAAAACCACGCGCAACACCTGTTCCACTATTGCCCGTGTGCCGCCAGGAGAAAACGCCATGGATCGCCTGTGTTCGATCGAAAGTCATGACGACGTATACGTCGCATTTTTCTTCGGCAAGATGAGTAGGTCTGGTAGCGTCGTTGCTGCAATGCATCGCATTGTTGCAGCGGTACTCTTTGTTTTTTCGCATGCGGTGTTTGCAACTACGGTCGATGGGGCGGTGGGAGGATATTACACGGATTACTTTGCGGCAGGTGCGGCGTGTACGGCGGCAGCGAACGTCTATAACAACTCTGCGCAGAGTGCTAGCTACTGCAGCTTGTTTTACGCAGGGGACTATAACAATGGATACATATTTCCGAATGACTGTATGGCCTATCCCGAGCAGTCGGGTTCGAGTGTGACGTGGAGGCAATATGTGTTCGGCGTGGGTACACCTCCTGCGATTTATAAAAATAAAAACTTGGGTTCTCCGCCCTGTGGAAAATCCACCGGTGACCCCTGCGACGCAGGCAGCGGCAACGAGTATCAGACGGAGTCCGATTACCGCCTTGGCGACATGACGCTATCTCTCACTCGCTCCTATAACAGCCTGTCGGCAGAAGATGTCGGTTTGGGTTTTGGCTGGGTCCTCCCGTTTCACAAGCGCCTGGAGATCTCGGGTTCCGGCGTACTCGCTCGCCAAGCGGACGGCCGCGGCCAGCCATTTTGGTGCACCAACAATGTCTGCACAAAAGATGCCGATACCAACCTGGCCTTAACGCAGGATAGTTCGGGCTACACATTAACTTATAGCGACCACGCCACCGACCGCTACGACACGACTGGCAAACTGCTCTCCGAAACTGCGTCCACGGGGCGAACCATCGCCTATGGCTATGACGGCAGCGGGAGACTCCGTACCGTCACCGATGTATTCGGCCACAGCCTCACCTTCGGATATGACTCCAATAACCATGTCGCCACCGTCACCGACCCCGCCGGCAACTTGATCAGCTATACCTATGACGGCAACAACAACTTTACCGGCGTGAATTACCCGGACGGCACGGCGAAGCTCTATCACTACGAAGATTCCAACAATCCGCACGGGCTGACCGGAATCTCCGATGTCAATGCTTCGGGTGTGACCACCCGTTTTGCGAAGGTCGCCTACTACTACAACACCAACAACACCTCCGACCCCAACAACGGCAAAGCCATCCTGACGCAACACGCCCAGACGGATCACGGCTCGCCGCAAGAAACTTTCAGCCTCATTTATAACTCGGCTACCCAAACCACCGTCACCGACCCAATAGGGACGCAGAATGTGATGACCTTCGTCACAACCAATCTCGGGGTGATTAACCTCACTTCGAATGTTAATCAGAGCGATGGGTTGTCGGTGCAGCAGACCTTCGACGCCAACAACAATCTCACCTGCCGCAAGGACGAAGAGAACCGCGTCACCTTATATAGCTACACCAGCACCAACCAGAAACTGAGCATGACCGAGGGACCGTCGGGTACAGACTGCAACGCCTGTATTGCCAGCCCTGCCAACTGTAACGTCGGTGCTGTCGGGCGCGTGACAACATATGAATACCTCACGCCCACCCTCGACCTGCCGCGCTTCGTTCGCCGGCCGAGCGTGGCTTCCGGTCAAACCTTCGAGACCGAGTTGGTCTACGGCGATATCAATCATCCGAACCTGCCAACCCAGATCATTCAGCGAGGCTACACTCCCGCGGGGGTCTCGGTGTCCCGCACGGTAGGTTTGGGCTACAACGCCTCTGGCCAGATCATTGTCATCAACGGCCCGCGCACCGACGTCAACGATGTTACAACCCTGGAATATTACGAATGCACCACCGGCGGCGCCTGCGGGCAATTGAAGAAAGTCACCAACGCTCTCGGACACATCACCACCTACGACAGTTATGATGGCAACGCCCGACTCTTGCAGATGACCGATCCCAACGGCCTGCGGACCAGCTACGCCTACGATGCGCGCGGACGGGTGAAGACCATCACCCAGACTCCGGTCTTGGGGCCGGCGGCACTCACCCAGTACAGTTACACTCCCTGGGGCGACGTGAGCCAGGTCATCGACCCGGATGGGGTGGTGCTCAACTACGGCTACGACGCCGCCCACTATTTACGAACGATCACCGATCTGGCGGGCAACCAGATCCGCTACAAGTACGATCTCAAGGGCAACCGCACCCAGGACTACATCTACGATCCTTATGGCTATCTCACCCGCTCGGTAGCTTACACCTACGATCTGCGCAATCACCCGAACTCATCCACTCTCGCGAACAACACCACACAGCTCGTGTACGACGCCGTGGGGAATCTCACGCAAGAGACGGACCCGAACAGCCGCATCACCACCCACACTCCCGATACCCTGAACCGTCTGTTCCGAACAGTAGATGCGTTATCAGGGATCACGGGCTACGGCTACGACGTTAACGACCGTCCGACGACGATCACTCCCCCCAACAACGCCACCACCCAATATCAATACGACGACCTCGGCAACCGGCTGCAGGAAATCTCACCGGATCGGGGAAAAACGACGTATACCTACGATGCCGCGGGCAACGTGCTCACCGTGACCGATGCCCGGAAAATCACCACCACCTATACGTATGATGCACTCAACCGAGTGGTGTCGAAGCAGAGTACTGATGCCAACACCCCAAGCTATTCCTATGTCTACGACACCTGCTTCAAGGGGCGGCTATGTTATTTCCCCGGGACCTTGCTCTTCGGCTACGACAGCTTGGGGCGGCTGAATTATCAGCTGGACCTGAATACATTTCTCTACAGCAACTATGTTTTCACATCCGCCGGCCGCCTCAGCCACATCAACTACCCGAACGGGGTGGCGGTAGATTACACATACGATAATGTGGGCCGTGTCAACCAAATCAGCACCACGACCACCGATGGGGTGACCACGGTGCTCGCCCAGAGCTTTCATTACTATCCCTTCGGCCCTCTGAACAGCTTCAGCTTTGGTAATGGCCAATACTATTTCGAGAACGTGGATCAGGCCTACCGCCCCACCTTCCAGCGCAACGGGCCGCGGTGGAAATACGCCTCCTACGACCCGGCCGGCAATCTCGCGGGATTAACCGACTTTAACGGCACCACTCAGACCTTCGGCTACGATGCGCTGAACGAGCTCACCTCTGCCGACGACACCCCGGTCGGCTCCTACGGGAGCCTGGCCTACGATTATCTGAGCAATGGCGTAAGTAACGGTAACCGTCAAAGTGAGACACGCAACGGTAGCACAAATGTCTACACCTACCCCAACAAGACCAATCGACTCGCTTATACCGATAGTCTGTATTTGCTCTACGACGCCGCCGGCAACACCACCTGGAGCAGCTACGCCTACGTCATGGGCTACGACGGCTACGGGCGGCTTACCTCGGCGCGGTCGGGGGCAGCCACGTACACCTACGATCCCCTCGATAAGCGCACCAAGAAAGTCGCCAGTGGGGTGACCACCCGCTTTGCCTACGGGCCGACGGGGGAGCTACTGTACGAGACCGGGGGTGGCGGCAAGGCTTACGTCTATTTGAACGGGATGCCCTTGGCGCGGATCGATGGCGCCAACATCTACTACTACCACACCGATCAGTTGGGGGCGCCGCAGATGATGACGAACAGTGCCGGGGCAACGGCGTGGAAAGCCAATTATGAGCCGTTTGGGAGTGCCACGGTGACGGTGAGTAGCATTACCAATAACCTGAGGTATCCGGGCCAGTA
>DATICK010000093.1:0-2332 GCA_035456865.1 Sulfuricaulis sp. | reverse complement strand
GCTGGGCGCGGTCGGTGGCGAGAAATGGGATACGTTGCCGCGCGAACTGCGTCCAGAGAAAGCCCTGCTTGGCCTGCGTGCCGATCTCAAACTGTTCGCCAACCTGCGCCCCGCGATCCTTTATCCGCAACTGGCCTCGGCGTCGACGCTGAAGCCCGAGGTGGTCGCGGGACTCGATCTGCTGATCGTGCGCGAGCTGACCGGCGACATCTATTTCGGCGAACCGCGCGGCGTGCGCACGCTCGCGAACGGCGAGCGCCAGGGATTCAACACCATGGTGTATGCCGAGCACGAGGTCGAGCGCGTGACGCGGGTGGCTTTCGAGGCCGCGCGCAAGCGCCGCAAGAAACTCTGCTCAGTGGAGAAAGCCAACGTGCTCGAAACTTCGGGCCTGTGGCGCGAGGTGGTCATCCGGGTTGCCCGGGATTATCCTGACGTCGAGCTGAGCCACATGTACGTGGACAATGCGGCGATGCAGCTGGTGCGCGCGCCCAAGCAGTTTGACGTGATCGTCACCGGAAACATATTCGGCGATATCCTGTCGGACGAGGCATCGATGCTGACGGGCTCGATCGGCATGCTGCCGTCGGCTTCGCTCGATGCGGCGAACAAGGGCATGTATGAACCGATTCACGGCTCGGCTCCGGATATCGCTGGCAAAGGTATTGCGAACCCTCTGGCGACGATTCTTTCGGTGGCGATGATGCTGCGTTATACCCTCAACGAGCCGAGCTTGGCGGACAGAATCGAGCGCGCGGTATCGAAGGTGCTCGATCAGGGATTGCGCACCGGTGACATTCATACCGAAGGCACGAAAAAAGTCGGCACTGCCGAGATGGGTAACGCCGTCGTGGCAGCGTTGGAGAAGTAATTGAATTATGTTGAATTTTCTGAGGATGTATCAATGAAGCGGGTAGGTCTGGTGGGTTGGCGCGGCATGGTGGGCTCGGTGCTCATGGGCCGCATGAAGGAAGAACGCGACTTCGATCATATCGAACCGGTGTTCTTCACCACGTCGAACGTGGGTGGCAAGGGCCCGGCTGTCGGTAAAGACGTGCCGCCGCTCAAGGACGCGAAGAGTGTCGACGAGTTGAAGTCGATGGACATCATCATCACCTGCCAAGGCGGTGATTACACCAGCGATGTTTTCCCCAGGCTGCGCGCCGCCGGCTGGAAGGGTTATTGGATCGACGCCGCCTCGACGCTGCGCATGAGCGACGATGCCGTGATTATTCTCGATCCGGTGAATCTCGGTGTTATCAATGATGCGTTGACCAAAGGCGTGAAGAATTATATCGGCGGTAACTGCACCGTGAGCCTTATGCTCATGGCGCTTGGCGCGCTGTTCCAGAAAGGTTACGTGGAATGGATGAGCGCGATGACTTACCAGGCCGCCTCCGGTGCCGGCGCGAACAACATGCGCGAACTATTGAAGCAGATGGGCGTGGCCCATGCCGCAGTAAAGCCACTGCTCGACAACCCTTCCTCGGCGATTCTCGAGATTGACCGCCAGGTGGCCGAGACGATTCGCGGCGCTCAGTACCCGACCGAATTCTTCGGTGCTCCGCTCGCAGGCTCGCTGATCCCGTGGATCGACAAGGAGCTCGAGAGCGGACAGTCTAAAGAGGAGTGGAAGGGCCAGGCCGAGACCAATAAGATTCTCGGTCGCGGCGACGACCCGATCCCGATCGACGGCATCTGCGTGCGCATCGGCGCCATGCGTTGTCATAGTCAGGCGCTGATCATCAAGCTGACCAGGGACATCCCACTCGATGAAATCGAGAGGATGATCAAAGCGTCCAGCCAATGGGTAAAAGTGGTGCCGAACAAGCGCGAGATCACCATGAAGGAACTCACTCCGGCGGCGGTGACTGGCACCCTGACCATACCGGTCGGGCGCCTGCGCAAGCTCAATATGGGCAGCCAGTACCTCGGGGCCTTTACCGTGGGCGACCAGCTGTTGTGGGGCGCAGCGGAGCCGCTGCGCCGTATGTTGCGAATACTGCTCGAATTCAAGTAAATCCACGATTTTCTGCCGCCCCCATGACCGCTCTGGCATGGGTATATTGATGTAGACAACGACACCGACTATAAAAAAAAGAAGGGGTAAATCGTGCAATTTCGTGCGTCACGGAGTCTGAGGTAGTTATTGGTCGTCGCACGGAAACGCCGCGTTTCTCGGCCTTATTCAGGGGCGAAAAGAAGATTTCCTGATCATGGAATATCTGGTAAAAAACCATCTGTACGCTATAGTTAGTTGAGATTTGTAAAGAATATTGCTATTTATTTACATAACTCCCGGTCTTATAAAAGGTTTTAGGATTAAGGAAGC
>DATICK010000092.1:0-5770 GCA_035456865.1 Sulfuricaulis sp. | reverse complement strand
CCGGGCGACGGCGCTGTCTTTCATATTGTGCTCTTGATGAATTTATCGTGGCCCATTATGCCATTTAATCATTAATGGTGTGGGCCACTCGCCGGTCAGTACCAGTACGGGGCGACACCATACCGGATTCAGTATGATAATGCGGCTTTGACGAGGACAGTACATCATGCCTGCCCATAACCCTATTCAACGCCTTGCGCGTTTTTTCCTCCTGCCGCTGTCTTCGCTGTCCGACCGGCTGGGGAACTGGTTCTACATCGGCCTCGCGGTGGTGATCAGCGCCATCGCCGTATTCGCCATCGCGATTGGCTCAACCGCCGGCATGAAGAACAAGGCCTACGACCTCATCATGAAGACGCGGTTCCAGCATCCCGCGGCCGACCCCGAGATCATCATCGTGGATATCGACGAACCGGCACTCGCGGCGATGGCGCCGGAATTCGGCCGCTGGCCGTGGCCACGTAACCTCATGGGCGAGCTGGTGGAGGGCATCGCGCAGCAGAATCCCAAAGCCATCGTCTTCGATGTCATGTTCAGCGATCCGGATGTGTTCAATGCCGCGGGCGACAAGTATTTTCGCGACGCGATTGCGCGCACCCCCAACACTTTCTTTCCCATGATCCGGCTGAACGAGGAAAACGATCAGCTAAGCCAGTTGAAAGTTAGCCAGTTGCCAGGCGTGTCGAAACTCGACGACACGGCATCGGATACGGCTACGCTCGCGGCGATACTCCCGTTTTTTTACGACGTGCTTACGGACCACCGGCTCGGCACCAATAATATTTTCACCGATACCGACGGGATCGTGCGTACCTACTCGGTCTATACCGACGAATACGGCTGGCGTGTGGGATCGCTGCCGGCCAACGTCATCTCGGCGCTCGGAACTCCGCTGCCGGAGCACGAGGACATCCTGCTCAACTGGCGCGGCAAACCACCGTCGTACCGGCATGTCTCATTCCATGAAATATATTTCGATCTGCTCAAGGAGAAAAAGACGCGCCCGGCGGATGAATTCGCCGGCAAGATCGTCATCATCGGCTCCACCGCGCCGTCGCTTTTTGATCTGAAGACCACGCCTGTCGCGAAGGCGCATCCGGGCGTGGAAATTCTGGCGACCGCCATCGACAACCTGAAAAAGGGCAATTTCCTCACCGAATTGCCAGCGTGGATTTATATCGTCGTCACGGTGGTCGCGATCGTGCTGCTTACTGTCGCATTCGTTTACAACATCGACCAGCGCGTGGTGAACCTGACGTTCACGTTTCTGCAGTCCGGGTTCCTCGCGGTATCGTACCTCACGCTCAATTTCTCGACTGTGTTCGTGGACCTCACCGCGCCGTTCGCCTTCAGCCTGGCGTATTTCACCTTGGCGCGGTTCAACTACATGTTCGCCGGCTTCCGCCGCAGCGGCCATGCGTTTTTTTCCTCGGCGCTCGATGAAGGCCGTGCATGCCGCGTGGGGCTCGTTCAGTGCCAAGTGCATTTCAAGAACCGCCGCGCCCGTCTTGCGCTCGGCGCCTCGATCAAGAAGCAGGTCGGCCTGTCGCGCTACGGGCTCGTTACGTCGCCGTTTTTCAAGGGTATGCCGCTGCTGCACGCCTTCTTCCGCAATACGCTGGTGTTCTACTGGCTGGTGCCGGCGGAGAAGTCCGCCGAGGTGTTGCAGGACGTGGTGTCGATGATGGAACGCGCCCTGCCTGTGGTCAAAAAGTCCGCCCGCCGCCACAGCACGGAGAATCAACCCACCGTGACATGGCTGCTGCACAGTTTCGATTTTACGGTGGATTCGGAAGAATCGTGGCGGTCACAGGGCGAGGAGGGCATGGCGAAGTTGTTCGCCTTGGCGCCGAAGACCAGCAAGGGCGGGAATGGCGGAGTGGTTCGGTTAGTGGCGACGAAAGAGTTTGTTGACGCGTGTCGGAGTGCGGAGGGTTTGAAAATTTCGGAGGAATTGGAGAAGGCGGGATTGAAATGTTGATTCTATCTCTCTCGCCGTCATCTCCGCGGAAGCTATGTTTGTTGTCATTCCCGCCTCCGCGGGCATGACAACAAGTCAATTAGTGATCTTCTGGTCAAGCAAAAGATTTAGCGAAAATCTAACGCCGAATCCTGTGATATCCGTCGGAATATGAGCAAGACCCCCTTTGTGATTTCCCGCCGACAAATCCACGTGCACCCAGTCCGGGTCGTTGACAAGAAACTTTTTCAGGAACGTCGCCGCGAGGATGTGGTCGGCATCGCTGTCGAGCGTGCATTGCTTGATGTCGGCGATGTCGCTCTTGAGCGCGTCTTCGTAGTCCTTGGGCAGCGGGAATGGCCAGACGCGTTCGCCGGAGGCGTTGCCGGCGTCAATTAAAACCGGAACCAGTTTTTCGCGATTGGTCAGCGTGCCGCTCATGCGCGTGCTGAGCGCGCCGACGCAGGCACCGGTCAGCGTCGCGTAATCGACGATCAGTTTCGGTTTTTGTTGCGAGGCGAAGTACAGCGTGTCGGCCAACACCATCCGACCTTCGGCGTCGGTGTGGATGATCTCAATGGTTTTGCCGTTGGCGGCTTTGACCACGTCATTTTGTTTATATGCTTTCGGGCCGATGTGGTTCTGCGCCAGCGCCAGCCAGCAGTCCACGGGAAAATCCGCTTTCAATTCTGTCAGCGCCAGCAGCGTGCCGAGTGCCACGGCGCTGCCTTCCATGTCCTCGTGCATGCCGTGCATGTGACGCGCGGGTTTGAGATTGGTGCCGCCGGTGTCGAAGCAGATGCCTTTGCCGACCAGCGCCAGGGCTGGTTTCGTGGATTTCTTTTTCGGTGTGTAGCGCAGGTGCAGAATGCCGGCGTCCGGCTCCGGACTGCCCTGAGCCACCGCGAGGAAGGCCCCGGCGCCACGCGCCTTGAGTTTCTTGATATCAAGAAATTCTGTCTTCCAGCCGTATTCGCGCGCCAGTTTCTCGATGCGACGGCGGTAATTGCCGGGCGTGAGTTCATTCGGAGGCAGCGCGGTTAGATAGCGCGCAAGGTTGTTGCCGCGTGCCTCGGCGATGGTGCGCGCATGGCCGCCGGCCGGCGCGTGACCATATATAAGTATCTCGCGCAGTTTCGCCGGCTTGTCCGGCTTGCTTTTGTAATCGGGCATCGGGAAATGCGCCGCGAGCAGGGCGGCGAGCAGCGCCTCGACGGCGCGTTCGGCGTCCTTGGGTTTGAGTTCGTGGCAGGCCACGGCGATGCGCTCGGGCTTATGCGCGCCGTGGGCCGCGACCAGGCGCCGCGCCAGCGTCAGCAGTTCAAAGGCGCTACCCATTGGATCAATGCCGGCGAGGGCGATGCGCGTGCCGGCCCTGTTGGGCAGGTCGGTGACGAAAGGCTTGGCGGCGTCGAGTTTATAGTCAGCGCGCTTGAGACGTTGCGCCATTTCGTCGCCATAGGGCAGCGTTTTCAGCGCCGATGACTGGCGCGGCAAGAGTATGATTGCATTTGAATGGATATCGAGTGCATCTGCCGACAAACCGCGGCTTTCTTGCTTGATCTTCGGTATTTCTGATTGCATGCCTGCCTCGCGCGCAAAATTTTGGGGAAAACGATTCGAAATGGCGCCTAAATGGCCGATTGTCTTGACCTGTTTGACCAAAAAAACGATCATACCGCGCGCAAAAAGGAGATGATACGGTTGTGCCGGTGGAATGGTGAGACCGGCCGACAACGTATGATGCATTGCAAGAACGGAAGTCCTGTTTTGCCCGCTGCCGCCGACCCGGCCGTAAGAACATGGCCGGATACTGTCCCCGGCCCGATTTTGCCCGTCCGGACTATCCGCGGGAGGCAGAGTTATTAATCCGGCACGATTGTTATTAAACGAAGGGCATGCCTGATCTTACAGTACAGCGTTACGATGGATAGGCGTGCCGGGTTAATAACAAAATTCATTAAGATTTCTGATTATGACGACGGCATGATTTATATGGATGTGATACCGAGCGTCAAATATGCCCGAATGGCTCAAATAGTTTCATGCCGTCGCAATAATCTGAGGAGTGCGAGACCATGGCCGCTGTGACCCCGATACCTCCGAGAACCGACGTCGACGCCCAGGAGACCCAGGAATGGCTCGACGCACTGTCGGCCATCATCCAGCAGGAAGGCCCGGAGCGCGCGCATTACCTGATAGAGAAGCAGATCGAGCTCGCGCGCGCCGCGGGTATCAACGTGCCGTATGCGGCCAATACCGCCTACGTCAACACGATTCCCCCCGACCAGGAAGTTCGTTCGCCCGGCAATCACGCGCTCGAGGACCGCATCCGTTCGTACGTGCGCTGGAACGCCCTCGCCATGGTGCTCAAGGCCAACAAGGGCGATTCCAATCTCGGGGGACATATCGCGAGCTACGCCTCGGCAGCGACGCTTTACGACGTCGGCTTCAATCACTTCTGGCGCGCCCCGTCCGACAAGCACGGCGGAGACCTGATCTACATGCAGGGCCACTCGGCGCCGGGTTTCTACGCGCGCGTCTTCATGCTCGGGCAGCTGACCGCCGGGCAGATGGACCATTTCCGCCGCGAGGTCGACGGCAATGGTCTTTCCTCCTATCCGCATCCATGGCTCATGCCCGATTTCTGGCAGTTCCCGACGGTGTCAATGGGCCTCGGGCCGATCCAGGCGATCTACCAGGCGCGCTTCATGAAATACCTGCACGCGCGCGGCATCGTCAACACCGAAGAGCGCAAGGTGTGGTGTTTTCTCGGTGACGGCGAGATGGACGAGCCCGAGTCGCTCGGCGCCATCGGCATGGCCGGGCGCGAGAATCTGGATAATCTTATTTTCGTGGTGAACTGCAACCTGCAGCGGCTCGACGGGCCGGTCCGGGGCAACAGCAAGATCATCCAGGAACTCGAGGCCGGCTTCCGCGGCCACGGCTGGAACGTGATCAAGCTCATCTGGGGCAGCTACTGGGATCCGCTGCTGGCGCGCGACCGCATGGGGTTGCTGCGCAAGCGCATGGAGGAGTGCGTTGACGGCGATTACCAAACCTTCAAGTCGCGCGACGGCGCGTACGTGCGCGAGCACTTCTTCGGCAAGTACCCGGAGCTGAAGGAGCTGGTGGCCAGCTGGTCGGACGACGACATCTGGCGGCTCAATCGCGGCGGCCATGACCCGCACAAGGTGTACGCGGCCTACCACACCGCGATCCATCACAAGGGCCAGCCGACGGTGATCCTCGCCAAGACCATCAAGGGCTACGGCATGGGCGAGGCCGGCGAGGCGCAGAACATCACGCACCAGCAGAAAAAGATGGGCACGACCTCGCTGCAGGCATTCCGCGACCGTTTCAAGCTGCCGCTGACGGACGCGCAGCTCGACAAGCTGGAATACATCAAGCCGGCAAAAGACTCGCCGGAGTACAAGTACATGCGCGAGCGGCGCGACGCGCTCGGCGGCGATATCCCCGCGCGCCGCCGCAAAGCGGTGCCGCTCGAAGTGCCGCCGCTGTCGGCTTTCGAGAGCCTGCTCAAGGCCTCCGGCGAGGGCAGGGAGTTCTCCACGACCATGGCCTTCGTGCGCCTGCTCGGGGTGTTGCTCAAGGACAAACACCTCGGCAAGCACATCGTGCCCATCGTCGCCGATGAGGCGCGCACCTTCGGCATGGAAGGCTTGTTCCGCAGCCTCGGCATCTGGTCGCAGCAGGGCCAGCTGTACACGCCGCAGGACAGGGACCAGCTCATGTTCTACAAGGAGGACGCGAGCGGCCAGATCCTGCAGGAAGGCATCAACGAGGCCG
>DATICK010000091.1:0-2307 GCA_035456865.1 Sulfuricaulis sp. | reverse complement strand
ATGAAGGGCCGCAAGTTTGTCCTGCACTATGGCGATATGACCGATTCCAGCAGTCTGATACGCATTGTTCAGCAGGTTCAGCCAGCTGAAATATATAATCTTGCCGCCCAGAGTCATGTGGCTGTGTCGTTCGAGGAACCGGAATATACCGCGGATTCCGACGCCCTGGGTGCGTTGCGTCTGCTGGAAGCCATCCGTATCCTGGGATTGGAGAAAAAGACGCGCTTTTACCAGGCCTCGACGTCTGAACTCTACGGCAAAGTTCAGGAAATCCCCCAGCGCGAGACCACGCCTTTTTATCCGCGTTCACCTTATGCAGTGGCCAAACTGTATGCATACTGGATCACCGTGAATTACCGTGAGGCCTACGGTTTGTATGCCTGTAACGGTATTCTGTTCAATCATGAATCGCCGACCCGTGGAGAGACATTTGTCACTCGCAAGATCACCCGGGCCCTGGCGCGCATCAAGCTGGGCCTGCAGGATTGCCTTTATCTCGGCAACATGGACGCCAAGCGCGACTGGGGTCACGCCCGCGATTATGTCGAGGCGCAGTGGCTGGTGCTGCAGCAAAAAAACCCGGAAGATTTTGTTATCGCCACCGGCGAGCAGTACAGCGTGCGCGATTTTGTGAACGCCGCCGCTAAAGAGCTGGGTATGATGATTGAATGGCGCGGCAAGGGATTGAAGGAAGTTGGCGTCATCGCCCGTATCGAAGGCGGCGATAAGAACAGTCCCAAAAAGAGCCAGACCATCGTGCGGGTCGACCCGCGCTATTTCCGTCCCACGGAAGTCGAAACGCTGCTCGGCGACGCCACCAAGGCGCGCAAGAAACTCGGCTGGAAACCGAAAATCAAATTCAAGGAACTGGTAGCCGAGATGGTGCGCGAAGACCTGAAAGCGGCGGAGCGCGACGAACTGGTGAAGCGGCATGGTTATTCCGCCTACGATTATCACGAATAGCTTATGAAATCCGACAGCAAGATTTATATCGCTGGCCATCGCGGGCTGGTGGGTTCGGCCATCACCCGCCGGCTCCATGCGGGCGGGTATTCCAATCTGTTGTTGCGTACACATGCCGACTTGGACCTGCTCGATCAAAGGGCAGTGGACCAGTTTTTTGCACACGAACGGCCGGAGTATGTTTTTCTGGCGGCCGCCAAGGTCGGAGGCATCCACGCCAATAACACCTACCGCGCCGATTTTATCTATCAAAACCTGATGATGGAGTCGAACATCATCCATGCCTCCCAGCAGAATGGCGTGAATAAACTCATGTTCCTCGGCTCGAGCTGCATCTATCCCAAGCACGCGCCACAGCCAATGAAAGAAGAATATCTATTGACGGGACTGCTGGAACCGACCAACGAACCCTATGCCATCGCCAAGATCGCCGGCATCAAGATGTGTGATGCGTATAACCGTCAGTACGGCACCAACTTCATGAGTGTCATGCCAACCAATCTGTACGGGCTGGGCGACAACTACGATCTCCAGGGCTCGCACGTGTTGCCGGCGCTGATCCGCAAGATGCACGAGGCCAAAATGCAGAACGCCAAAGAGGTCGTGGTCTGGGGTACCGGGTCGCCGCGGCGCGAATTTCTCTTCAGCGACGATCTCGCGGACGCCTGCGTGTTCCTGATGGAACGATACAATGCCGCCGATGTCGGGGAATTCATCAACATCGGGGTCGGCAAGGAGATCACCATTTGCGAAGCCGCCGAGCTGATCGCCGAGGTTGTCGGTTTCCACGGGAAATTGGTATTCGACACCTCCAAGCCTGATGGCACACCGCGCAAGCTGCTCGATGTTTCGCGGTTGCAGGCGCTCGGCTGGCAGGCCAAAACCGGCTTTCGGGAAGGCATCACCAGGGCCTATGCCGATTTCCTGCAAAATGTTAATAAAGCCGCTTAAAGGACGAAAATGAGAAACCCGATTCGCAAGCGCATTCTCGTTACCGGGGGCGCCGGCTTTCTGGGGTCACATCTGTGCGAACGCTTGCTGGGCGATGGTCACGACGTATTGTGCCTGGACAATTTTTTTACCGGCACCAAGGACAACATCGTCCACCTCATGGACAATCCGCATTTCGAAGTATTGCGTCACGACGTCACGTTCCCGCTCTATGTCGAGGTTGACGAGATCTACAATCTGGCCTGTCCGGCTTCGCCGATTCATTACCAGTTCGATCCGGTGCAGACGACCAAGACCAGCGTGCATGGCGCCATCAACATGCTGGGCTTGGCGAAGCGAATCAAGGCCAAGATCTTTCAGGCTTCCACGAGCGAGGTTTACGGCGATCCCCAG
>DATICK010000090.1:0-19561 GCA_035456865.1 Sulfuricaulis sp. | reverse complement strand
TCATCGCGCGCAATCGCAGAGCAATCGCAGCCAGCAGGAAGCCGAGATCCAGCGCGCCTACCTCGAAACCGTCATGGGACGCCTGTCCTCCGGCGTGCTCACGTTCAACCAGCGTCTATTGCTGCGCACGCATAACCCGGCAGCGAGCCAGATTCTCGGCGCCGAGCTCAAGTCAAGCGGGCGCAAGTCCCTGGCTTGGCTTACGGAACACTATCCGGCCCTGCAACCGTTCACCGAGGCGGTCGCACAGGCCGCGGCGGCCGGCCAGCCCGAATGGCAGACACAGATTCAGCTGGCGGTGAACAATCGGCATCGCACGCTGATGCTGCGCGGCACGTCGTTGCCCTCGTGGCGCGGCAAGCGCGGTGGATACGTGGTGGTGTTCGACGACATCACCACGCTCATCCAGGCGCAACGCGACGCCGCCTGGGGCGAAGTGGCGCGGCGCATGGCGCACGAAATCAAGAACCCGCTCACCCCCATCCAGCTCTCGGCCGAACGCATCCGCCACAAGTACTTGCGCCAGGTGCCGGAAGAAGAGCGCGTGGCGCTCGAACGCGCCACGCGCACGATCATTGAACAAGTCGAAGCGCTTAAATCCATGGTCAATGACTTCTCTGAATACGCGCGCTCCGCGCAGATGCAGTCGCGCCCGGTGGACCTGAACAACCTGATTCGCGACGTCATCGAGCTGTACAAAAACGAACGCGGCCTCAGCGCCGCCGGCGTGGTGCCGCTGCACCGCAACGACGACAAACCGGGCAAGGGAAAACCGACGCGCAGCGTGGCGACCAAACTCAATCTTGACGCCGACCTGCCCCTGATCTCGGCCGATCCCGGCCGGCTCCGCCAGGTACTGCATAACCTGCTGCTCAACGCGCGCGAGGCGCTCACCGCCACACCCAAACCGATGATCAGCGTAAGCACTCGCGTGCTGACG
Organism: Sulfuricaulis sp.; assembly: GCA_035456865.1. Classification (GTDB taxonomy): domain Bacteria; phylum Pseudomonadota; class Gammaproteobacteria; order Acidiferrobacterales; family Sulfurifustaceae; genus Sulfuricaulis. Next base: position 18,621 of record DATICK010000090.1, on the reverse strand, counting down.
GAGAACACGCATCGTTTTGCGGAGTTGAAAATACAGGACAACGGCCCCGGGTTCCCGGAGGCGCAGCTGGTGCGACTTTACGAGCCCTATGTCACCAGCAAGGAAAAGGGCACGGGATTGGGGCTGGCCATCGTCAAACGCATCGTCGAGGAGCATGGCGGTGCCATTCTCGCGGAGAACCTCAAGAACGGTGGCGCCTGTGTCAATATCCGCCTGCCGATCAGCGGCGCCGTGGCGCTGTCCGCTGAAAAATCCCTGGCCCCTAAACCCGTGCGCGCGGAGACGAAGGCATGAACCCCGGTTACATCCTGGTGGTGGACGACGAGCCGGACATCCGCCGGCTGGTGCAGGAAATTCTCGAGGACGAGCACTACAAGGTGGTGACGGCAGAGAATGCGAAGACCGCGCGCGAAGCTGTGCGCAAACAGCGTCCCGACCTGGTACTGCTCGACATCTGGATGCCGGACACCGACGGCATCAGCCTGCTGCGCGAGTGGTCGCAATCCGGCAATCTCGAAATGCCGGTGATCATGATCTCGGGGCACGGCACGGTCGAAACCGCGGTCGAGGCCACGCGCCTCGGCGCCTACGACTTCATCGAAAAGCCGCTGTCCATGGGCAAGCTTCTGGTCACCGTGGAACGCGCGCTTGAAAACGACAAACTGCGGCGTGAAAACCTGCGCCTGCGTCGCCAGACCGAACCGGCCACCACGCTGATCGGCAAGGGCCTGCTGATGCAGCAACTGCGCAAGAATATCGAGCACATCGCCGCCACCGACGCCTGGGTGCTGATTTCCGGCGAAGCCGGCAGCGGCAAAGCGGTCGCGGCGCGTTACCTGCACGCGCACAGCGGGCGCAAGGACGCGCCTTTTGTCGAGGTGAGTCTGGCCGCGAGCGCGCCACAACAGGTGACTGCGCTGCTCTTCGGGCAGGAACTAAAAGGCGCGATCAAGCCCGGCAGTTTCGAACAGGCCGCGGGCGGTACCCTGCTGCTCAACGAGATCAACGACCTCGACAGCGCCACGCAAGCGCGATTGCTCGATGCGCTTGAACAGAAACACTTCATCCGTGTGGGTGGCCACGTGACGGTTGGGATGGATGTGCGCATCATCGCCGCCAGCGACCAAGACCTGCAGAAAGCAGTAGAGGAAAAACGTTTCCGCGAGGACCTGTACTACCGCCTGAACGTCGTGCCACTGCGCGTGCCGAGCCTGCGCGAGCACCATGAGGACGTGCCGGAGCTGATCAATTTCTACGTCAACTGGATGGCGGACAACGAACATCTACCCTACCGCAAATTCACCACCGGCGCGCTCAACCTGCTGCGCAACTACTCCTGGCCGGGTAACGTGCTCGAACTGCGGAACATGGTGCAACGGCTGCTGATCCTGAATCGCGGGGAGGAAGTGACCGAAGCCGAGGTCGAGCAGACCCTCGGCACGCCGGCGCCGGTGTCGGCCGAGGCCTATCCGCCGACGCTCATGGAAATGCCGCTGCGCGACGCGCGCGAACAATTCGAGAAGGCCTATCTCGAGCATCACCTCAAGCGCACCGGCGGCAACGTCGCCGAAGTGGCGCGCATGTCCGGCATGGAACGCACCCACCTCTACCGCAAGCTCAAGCAGCTCGGCGTCAATCCCAAGCCGCCCAAGGAATAACCATGGCGATCGTCGACAACCTGGAAGCCATGCTCGCGCGCGGCCAGGACAGTGCGCTGCTGCGTTACAGCCTCGGCGGCGAATATTTGAAACTCAATCAATTCGACAAAGCCGCCGAACATCTGCGCAAGGCCGTGGAGAAAGATCCGAAATACTCTGCCGCGTGGAAGATGCTCGGCAAAGCGCTAGCCGATGCTGGACTTAAAGATGAGGCTGTCAAAGCCTACGAAGACGGAATCAAAGTCGCGGAAGAGAAAGGCGACAAACAGGCGGCAAAGGAGATGACGGTTTTTTTGAAGCGATTACAAAAGTAAATAATGTGGAGCCGGCTTCGCCCGCGCTCACCCGCAATTAGCTTTTCAGATCGCGCGGGAGCGCGTGCCATCACTCTTGGGCTTCAGCAAAAAACGCGCAGGACTTTTCGAGATCAACGAACTGCCGCTGAAAATCCAGCATCGACTTCATCAACACATCGCACTGCGGCGAATTGAGCACGGCATTCAGCTGCCCGGCATCCTCCCACCAGTACTCCAACACCCCATCGAACGGTTCCCCAAAAGCACGCCGCTCGCGCAGGAGCACGTTGGCCTCCACCATTAGCGTCAGATCTTTCGCATGGCCCGTCGCCCCAGTGTATTCCACCACCCGACCAATGATGGCGTCCAATTTCGGGTCGTTCCAGAATTGCCGAAACTGTTCGGAGCTGATGTCTGAGCGCTTACGCACGCAGTTGATGAACCGGATCATGCCTTCCCCAACGAGTGGTGACTTAACCGTAAAGAATAGACCACAAATTCGAGCATGAAGCCGGCTAATAATATCCCGGATCACCTTTCGGCCGCGTTTTGAACCGTTTGTGCAGCCAGAAATACTGCTCCGGCATTTCCCGCACCACCTCTTCGATTTCCCGGTTCATGCGCGTGGTATCGGCGACCGGGTCGCCGGAAGGAAAATTATTCAGTGACGGGCGGAAATTGATTTCGTAGCCGCGCCCCCGTGACAGCTGGCGTGTGATGCACGGAATCACCACCGCGTCCGTCATCTCCGCGAGACGAGGCAGAACGATAAATGTCGCCGCGGGGATGCCGAAGAACGGAGCGAACACCGAGTTACGCCGGCCGGCGTCCTGGTCCGGCAGGTAATAGAGCGGCACGCCTTTTTTTGTCTGTTTCACCAGCGCCGTGAATGGTTTGTTGTGCTCGACCAGATGTGCCCCAAAGCGTGCGCGTGCGCGATGCATAACATGTGCGAGCAGCTTGTTGTCCGGGTGACGAAACACCGATACCACCGGCCGATCGGCCGAGGTACGTATGCCACCGATATCGAGCCCGAGAAAGTGCGGCGCAAGTAAAATGATATTCTTTTTTTCGCGCAGCGCCTGATCGTAATGCTCACGTCCGCGAAAACGCGTGAGGCGCCGCAATCGAGATTCCGAGGCCCACCAGCCAATACCGATATCGAGCAGCGTCTGACCGAAAGCACGAAAATGCCTGCGCGCAATCCGCGCCTGCGCGCTGGGCGACAGCTCCGGGAAACACAGCCGGATGTTGACATGCACCACATGTCGCCGCGAGGCATGCAGGGCATACAACAGCATGCCCAGTGCCCTGCCGAACAGCGCAATGACTGGCAGCGGCAACCAGCTAACCCCGCGCATGAAGCCAAGGCCGATCCACGTCGGCCACCAGCGCGGATGCAGGAAATGACTCAGGCGGGTTTCAGCCATAGGGCGACGGTGCGTTACCCGGGCGCGTCTTGAAGAGCTTGAAGGTCCACAGGTATTGCTCGGGCATGTGCCGCAGGCCTTCCTCGATTACGGCATTCATGCGCGCGGCATCGTGCATACGGTCACCGTTCGGGAAATCCTCGAGCGGCGGCTTGAGAATCACCTCGTAGCCGCGTCCGCCGGGGAGCAGACGCGTGAAGCACGGCACGACCAGTGCATTGGTCAGGCGCGCCAGCCGGCCGAGCGTGGTGAGTGTTGCGGTCGGCACGCCGAAGAACGGCACGAACACCGACTGGCGCTGGCCGAAGTCCTCGTCCGGCAGATAGTAAAATGCCAGCCCCTGTTTGAGCCCGCGGATCACGGGACGCAGACCCTGCTGGCGCGACAGCAGGAAACATCCGAAGCGCATGCGTCCGCGATTCAGCAGCGCGTTGACCACCGGATTGCGCTGCAGCTTGACCATCGAGAACTGCGCGCGCTCGCGCGCGATCACAGCTCCCCCGAAGTTCATGCCAACGCAATGCGGCGCGAGCAAAATAATATTCCGCCCGCGCAAATCCTGGTACTGCTCCAGACCGCGGATATGTGTTTTGCGCAGAATGCGGCGCTCCGAGGCCCAAGCGAGATACGCCAGATCGAAATAGCTCTGGCCGCTGACGATGAAATGCCGTCGCAGCAGGCGTTCGCGTTCGCGCAAACTCAGTTTGGGGAAACACATCTCGAGATTGATGCGTGCGATCTTTCGACGTTTCTCATTCGTGGCCATTATGAGCAGTCCCAGCGCCGCGCCCACGGCGCGCGACAATGCGAGCGGCAGCAACGCCATCAGCCGCCACAGGAACAACCACACCCAGCTCGGCCAGTAGCGCGGAGCATAGCTGCTCTTCGTGTGCCTGAGCGTCAAAAAAGAAAGCGACTGATCCGGGCTGACGGCTTTCGATTTGGTCGAACGTGATGCGCTCATCGAATGACTGTCGCGCGCCGACGCGGGGCGGCGGCTTGGACTCGGCTCCCTGCTGGGTTAGTCTCGGCTATCTTATGACAAGACGAGTGAGCGTAGCGAGCAGGGCTTCCTTGCCGTCAGCACGAACGAGCGAAGCGAGTAGGGTTTCATCTCGCGAAGTTGGGCTACATTAATCGACAAGACGAATGAGCGAAGCGACTAGGGCTTCATTTTCGATTACAAAAACGACGCGGCGGCACACCCCGTTTATGCTCGCCGTCATCGTCTGGCTGGCGGCACTCGCGGCGGCGCACTGGGATACCGCCGACCGTCTAAACAACCTCTACCTCGACTGGAACCTGCGCAGCCTCGCCACGCGCCTGCCGCCCGACCCGGACATCGTCATGATTGACATCGACGAGCCCACGCTCGAAGCCATGGTTCCCGATTATGGCCGTTATCCGTGGTCGCGCGCCGTGTTCGGCCAGCTGCTCGAGGGACTGGCGCACCAGCAACCGGCCGCCATCGTGTTCGATATCCTGTTCATCGACCCACAAAAAGAGCATGTGGCCGATGACCTTTACTTCATCCGCACGGCCGCGACCTTACCCACCGTGTATTTTCCGATGGTACGCCTGTCCGCCCCGCCCCAGGCCGAGCGCGGGAATGGTTACCCCCTGAAGCAATTGACGAACGCCGCGGCTGGGCCCATCGCCGACCCCGAGGCACGTGCCGCCCTGCTGCTGCCGCTGCCGGGGCTAACCCAGACCGGGCGGCTCGGCACCATCAACGTGTTTGCCGATGCTGACGGCGTCATCCGGCGCTACCCTCTATATCTGGACGTTTATGGCTGGCGCATCCCGTCCTTGCCTGCGCGCGTGGCGCGCGACTTGGGTTACACCGTTCCCGATTCAGCAGACCTGATGCTGACCTGGCACGGTCCGACCCGATCCTATCGCACGGTTTCCTTCCATGACGTATTCACCGACCTCGAGCGCAAACAGCGGCGGCGCCCGGCGGATGAATTCCGCGGCAAGATTGTGATCGTCGGAACCACCGCCTCGGGTCTTCACGATCTCAAGCTCACGCCCCTGGGCGCCAATTACCCCGGCACCGAAGTACTGGCCACGATGCTCGACAACCTCAAGAACGGCGAGCGAATCCAGCAGGCCCCTGACTGGACCATGCCGGCGATTGCCGGATTCTTACTGCTGATGCTGGCGGGCGCCTTTGCCAGCGGCCTGAGCCCGCTACCTCTCGGCATCGGTTTACTGGCCCTGTCGGCGGGGCTTGCGGTCAGCGGCTGGGCGGCTCTGATTTTCGGCCGCAGCGTCGTGCCGGTCGTGAGTCCGTTGCTGTTTGCCTGGCTTTATTTCGTGCCGGCGGCGGTGCGCGCCTACTGGCACGAGCGGCGCAACCGTCAACGCGTGACACAACTGTTTTCGCGCTTTCTCGATCCGCGCGTGGTGAAAGGACTCGTCGAAAAAGGTGAAACCGACGCGGCGTTGTCCGGTCAAAAGCGCGAGATCACGGTGCTGTTTTCCGACATCCAGGGATTCACCTCGCTCTCCGAACGCAAATCGGCACCGGAGATCGTCGAACTGCTCAACCGCTATTTCAGCCTGCAGGTCGAAGTGATCTTCCGCCATGAGGGAACGCTGGACAAATACATCGGCGATGCCATCATGGCGTTCTGGGGCGCGCCGACGGATCAGCCGGACCATGCCTGCCGCGCACTGGCCTGCGCACGGGAGATGGAACAGACGCTGAAGCGTTTCAAACAGGATATCGGGGCTGACGGCGAGCAATTCGACATCGGCATCGGGCTGCACAGCGGTGAAGCGGTAGTGGGTTTCATCGGCTCGCCGGAGCGCCGTCAGGATTACACCGTGATCGGCGACACCGTGAACACCGCGAGCCGTATCGAAGGCGCCACCCGCGGGCGCGGGCGGATTCTGGTTTCGGCCGCCGTCCGCGCCGCCTGTGACCAGTACACGTTTACCGACCACGGTGCTGTCAAACTCAAGGGTAAGGAAGAACCGGTTCACCTGTTCGAGCCGAAATGGGAGTCATCATGAAACGATTCGATATCATGCTATTGATTGTTGGGCTCGCCGTGCTGAACACGGCTTGTGCCGAGGAAAAAAGCGACGCCGGTAAAACCGTCATCGTGGCGCAGAACGGCGCTACCGCGACCAGGGAACCCGTCACCGTGGCCATGAATGCCGGTTTCAAGGCCAGGGAAACCGGCACGACACGGGTCGACGTCGAGCTGATGGCCACGCCCTATCGCGACGCCAAGACGGCCGGAAAACTGTCATCGAACACGAAGGTGGATATCCTCGAACGCCGCGGCGGCTGGCTGCGGATATCCGCCCAGGGCAAATCCGGCTGGGCTCGCTTGCATCAGGTGCGTGCCGGAGAAGGCCCGGAGGCAAAAAATACCGGTGGCGGTCTGACGGCGCTCAAAAATGTCAGTCAGACCGGACGTTCCGGGTCTCAGGGCATAGTCGCCACCACCGGCATCCGCGGCCTCAGCGCCGAGGAACTCAAGAGCGCCAAGCCCAATCCCAAGGCGGTGGAGTCCATGGAAGCGAACCGCGCGAGTGATTCGACGGCACGCGACTTTGCGCGCAGCGCCGGATTGAAGGATAAGGATGTTCCATTCCTGAACAAGGAATGAATCAGGAGAATTCATGAAAATTTCCAAAATCGCATTGTTGCTCATCACGGCGCTGGCGCTTACCGCCTCACTGCCGGCAACGGCCTTCGATATCAACAAGCTGCGAAGTGTCGGTGAGAAATTCAAACCGCTGAAGCCGACATCCGAAAACGACGAGATCACACTTGGCAAGGACGTGGCAGCCAATCTGCTGGGCGCGTCCCCGCTGGTGAACGACCCGGCACTGCAAGCCTACGTCAACAAGGTCGGCCTGTGGGTCGCGCTGCACACCAGTCGCCCCAACCTGCCATGGCGGTTCGGCGTGCTCGACACCAGCAGTGTTAACGCATTCGCCACACCGGGGGGGTACGTGTTTATCACCCGCGGCATGCTGGTGCGCATGCGCGACGAATCCGAACTCGCCGGAGTACTGGCACACGAGATCAGTCACGTTGTCGAGAAACACGCGCTGAACACCATACGCAAGGGCAAGCTGGTGGACATGGCGAGCGACGCCCTGAGTCGCAACAAACCGGAATACGCCAAGCTCGTGAGTGCCGGAACCGAAATCTACACCCGCGGTCTGGACAAGGAGGACGAGTTCGCCGCCGACCGCATGGGTGTGGTGTTGGCCGCGCGTGCTGGCTATGACCCTTATGGCTTGCCGGCGACTTTACAGACACTTTCCTCGATTAATCCCAAGGATGATGCCGTATCGCTGATGTTCAAAACCCACCCAGACTCGGAGAAACGTTTGGAATTAGTTACAAACGCCATGGAAGGACATTTGGATCAGTATGCCGATCAGCCCAAGGTAGAAAATCGCTTCATGTCAATAATTAAATCCCATTAATCCATGTATAATCTAGTAAAATAATATTGTATTACCACTTTTTACATAAAATTAAGATAATCTACTGTAAATTATGAAGTGGTAATTAGATTAGCTAATCGGGCGTATTTTCATTCATGAGAGGACGCATTGCCGTCAGAATGCTCGAAAATATGTTCTTGTGGGTTTTTTCCTGCTCAGCCAGCAGGGTCTTCATATTCATGCGCTGGGTGGGCATACGGAAACAGGCGGGGCAATTGTCCATAATGGCAGGGAGTCCGGCGCGGCGGGCAAAGTCGGCGGTCTGACGCTCGCGCGCATACACGAAGGGGCGGATGATTCGCATGTCGCCGGCGTCATTCAGATAATGCGCCTTCATGGTGTGCAGTCGGCCGCCGTAAAAAGCGCTCATCAGAAACGACTCGGCCAAGTCATCCAGGTGATGCGCCAAGGCCAGGACGTTGTAACCTTGTTCCCGGGCCGTGGCATAGAGAATGCCGCGGCGCATGCGTGAGCAGTAAGAGCAGAACGAGTCCCCGCGCATGGTCGTAAGCGCGCGGCCAACGATGTCCTGACGGCGATAGAAATAGGGAACGCCAAGTGCGGCGACATAGTCCTTGAGGAACGACGGATCGAAGCCATCGATGCAGGGATCAACCGTGGCCGCGGCCAGCTCGAAACGAATCGGAGCCTTGTCGTGCAGGTGCAGCAACACGTGCAGCAGCGACAAGCTGTCCTTGCCTCCGGACAGGCCCAACAACACGCGATCGCCCGGACGGATCATGGAATAATCCGCAATGGCTTCGCCGGCAGCGCGCAGCAGCGGTTTGGGCGGCTTGGTGCGCGTTATGGAAACGGACAAAGTATGGGCAGGCAACATAAGCTGCTAAGTATGCCTAATCAGAACGGTCAGGGCACGCCCCGACCAGGAGGGTAACATGAGCGATAAAGTCAAAACCCTGAGCCCCAAAGAGGCGTACAAGTTATTGCAGGAGCACCCAAACGCGGTATTGATCGACGTGCGTTCGCACATGGAGTACCTTTTCGTCGGGCATCCCGCCGGGGCTGTCCACATTCCCTGGATCGATGAGCCGGACTGGAAGCGCAATCCGCACTTTCTCACCCAGGTACGGCAAACCATGCTCGGCGGCGCCTCCGGGGCGGCGCCGGTGGTGCTGATCTGCCGCAGCGGGGTGCGCTCGCTTGAGGCCGGCAAGGCCCTGATCGAGGCTGGAGTCAAAGACGTCTACAACGTGGCAGAGGGCTTCGAGGGGCAGCTGGATGAAAAACACCACCGCAGCTCTCAAGGCGGTTGGCGATACCACGGGCTACCGTGGGAACAATGCTAGTTTTGATCATTGGCTGTAATTTGGCCCGAGATTGATTAAACTGCGCGGTCTCAAACGATCCATACAGGGTGGAGAGAAGTTATTTTATGGCAGACAGTTACCTTTTTACCTCTGAATCTGTGTCGGAAGGCCACCCGGACAAGGTCTGCGACCAGATATCGGACGCCGTACTAGACGCGATTCTCAAGCAGGACAAGACGGCACGCGTGGCTTGCGAGTCGCTGGTCAAGAACAACCTCGTGGTGCTGGCGGGCGAGATTACCACGCGCGCCGCGGTTGACTTCGACCGCATCGCCCGGGATGTCATCCGGCACATAGGCTATACCGACGAGATGGGCTTCGGGCCCGACTCCTGTACCGTGCTTACCGCCATCGGCCGCCAGTCCCCCGACATCGCGCAGGGCGTGGATGAAGGCAAGGGTCTCGATCTCGACCAGGGCGCCGGCGATCAGGGTCTGATGTTCGGTTACGCCACCAACGAAACTGACGTGCTGATGCCGATGCCGGTCACGCTGGCGCATCGTCTGGTCAAGCGCCAGGCCGAAGTGCGCAAGAACGGCAAACTGACATGGCTGCGCCCGGATGCCAAATCGCAGGTCACCGTCAAATACACGGATAACAAGCCAACGGGTATTGATGCCGTGGTGTTGTCCACCCAGCATGCCCCGGGTATCAAGCATGCGGATCTCATGGAAGCCGTGATCGAAGAAATCGTGAAACCGGTCCTCCCCAAAGAGTGGCTGGGTAAAAACACGGAATACCATATCAACCCGACCGGCAGTTTTGAGATCGGTGGCCCGGTGGGCGATGCCGGCCTCACCGGACGCAAGATCATTGTCGACACCTATGGCGGCATGGCGCGCCACGGGGGCGGTGCCTTTTCCGGCAAGGATCCGTCCAAAGTCGATCGCTCGGCGGCCTATGCCGGACGCTATGTCGCGAAGAACATCGTCGCAGCCGGGCTGGCGGCGCGTTGCGAAATCCAGATTGCCTATGCCATCGGAGTGGCGAAACCTGTCTCGATACACGTGGACACTTTCGGCACCGGCGTGATTCCGGATACGAAAATTGCGGAACTGGTGAAAAGCCAATTCGATCTACGTCCCAAAGGGATCGTCCTGATGCTCGATCTGTTGCGGCCGATCTATCTGCCGACCGCCGCTTATGGCCACTTCGGCCGTACCGAAGCCGGCTTCAGCTGGGAACGCACCGACAGGGCAGAGGCACTGCGCGAAGCGGCGGGCATCAAGTCGCGTAGCGCCGCCAGCGCATAAATTCATCATGTCGCCGCCGGTATCACGGCGGCGAGGCGTTGCTCTCCGAGGAGCGTTGCAACCCCCAAAGCTATTACGCTGGGGCCAGGCTCGGAGAGAACGTCAGTTAAAACAACGGCGCTCGCTCAATTCACGGAGCTAGCATCATGAACGCTGTCGTCAATCCGAAGTTTACCGATTACAAAGTCGCGGACATCAAACTCGCCGACTGGGGCCGCAAGGAAATCCAGATCGCCGAGACCGAGATGCCGGGTCTCATGGCATTGCGCGAGGAGTTCGGTGTACAGAAACCGCTCAAGGGAGCGCGCGTCTCCGGCTCGCTGCACATGACCATCCAGACCGCGGTGCTGATCGAGACCCTCGTGGCGCTGGGGGCCGAAGTGCGCTGGGCGTCGTGCAACATCTACTCCACCCAGGATCACGCCGCCTCGGCCATCGCCGCCGCCGGCATCCCGGTGTTCGCGTGGAAGGGCGAGACGCTCGAGGAATACTGGTGGTGCACCGAACAGGCGCTGACGTGGCCGGACGGCAAAGGGCCGAACATGATCCTTGATGACGGCGGCGATGCCACCATGCTGGTGCACAAGGGCGTGGAATTCGAGAAGGCCGGTAAAGTGCCGAATCCCGAGCCGAACGCGAACGAGGAATGGAAGGTGTTCCTGGGCCTGCTCAAGCAGAGCCTCGCCGCAAATCCCAAGAAATGGACCGAGACCGCCCGGGCCATCCGTGGCGTGACCGAAGAAACCACCACCGGCGTGCATCGTCTGTATCAGATGCAGGAGCGCGGCGAATTGATGTTTCCGGCGATGAACGTGAATGACTCCGTCACCAAGTCCAAGTTCGATAACCTCTATGGCTGCCGCGAGTCGCTGCTCGACGGCATCAAACGCGCCACCGATGTGATGATTGCCGGCAAAATCTGCGTGGTGCTCGGCTACGGCGACGTCGGCAAGGGCTGCGCGCAGGCGTTCCGCGGCATGGGTGCGACCGTGTGGGTCACCGAGATCGACCCCATCAACGCGCTGCAAGCGGCGATGGAAGGTTATCGCGTGGTCACCATGGACGCCGCCGCGTCACAGGGCGATATCTTCGTGACCGCCACCGGCAACGTGCACGTCATCAATCACGAGCACATGAAGGCCATGAAGAACGAGGCGATCGTGTGCAACATCGGCCATTTCGATTCCGAGATCGACATCGCCTCGCTCGAGAAGAACTATAAATGGGAAGAAATCAAGCCGCAGGTGGATCACGTGATCTTTCCCGACGGCAAGAAAATCATCGTGCTTGCCAAGGGCCGGCTGGTGAACCTGGGCTGCGCCACCGGACATCCGTCGTTCGTGATGTCAGCGTCGTTCAGCAACCAGACCATCGCGCAAATCGAACTCTTCAGCCATCACAAAAATTACGAAAAGAAGGTTTACGTGCTGCCGAAAAAGCTCGACGAGAAAGTGGCGAGGTTGCACTTGAAGAAGATTGGCGCGAATCTCACACGTCTTAGCCAGGAGCAGGCCGACTACATCAATGTGCCGGTGGACGGGCCGTATAAGCCGGATCATTACCGGTACTGACGTGAGGAGCCGGGTGTGAGGAGTGAGGAGTAACGACGCATTGCTCCTCACCCCTCGCTCTTCACACCTCACGCAAACATGGATTCGCAAAAAAAATATCCTCGCACCTTCAGTTTTGAGTTTTTCCCTCCCCGGAACGAGGAAGGGCGGATCAAGCTGCGCGAAACAATCCAGCAGCTCGCGCAGCTCGAGCCCAAGTTCTTTTCCGTCACGTTCGGCGCCGGCGGCAGCACGCGCGAAGGCACTTATGAAACGGTGAAGGAGATACAGGCGCAGGGCCAGCAGGCCGCGCCGCACATCTCCTGCATCGGCACCACGCGCGCCGACATCCGGGCGCTGCTCGACTCCTACCGCAATCTCGGCATCCGCCATCTGGTGGCCCTGCGCGGCGATCTGCCCAAGGACGCACCCAAAACCGGCGGCGATTTTCACTATGCCAACGAGCTGGTCAGCTTCATCCGCGCCGAGACCGGCGCTGAGTTTTATCTGGAGGTGGCGGCCTATCCGGAGTTCCATCCCGAATCACCCAATCCCGAGTCCGACATCCGCCACTTTGCCAACAAGGTCCGGGCCGGGGCCAATTCGGCCATGACCCAGTACTTTTTCAACGTTGACGCTTACTGGCGTCTCGTGGAGGAATGCGAGGCGCTGGGTGTCATCGTGCCGATCGTACCGGGCATCATGCCGATCACCAATTACAAACAGCTGGCAAGGTTTTCCGACGCCTGCGGCGCCGAGATCCCGCGCTGGATCCGCCGGCGGTTGGAAGGATTCGGGGATGACCTCGATTCGATTCGCGCCTTCGGGATGGATGTCACCACCGACCTGTGCGACAAGCTGCTGGTCGGTGGCGCCCCGGGGCTGCATTTCTACACCCTGAACCGCGCCGGGCCCACCTGCACCGTCTGGGAACGACTCGGGCTTTAGATCCCGGCAGGACAAGGATATGGGTCCTAAAACCAATGAACTGACCGCGCGCCTGCCGGCGGGCAAACCATTGCCCGTGCGCGCCTGTTTTCTGGGAGAACGCCTGAACCTGCGCGGGCTGCCGGAACCGGCCGTCACCCTGGGTCCGCTCACGGTGTCAGCGGGTGAAGCCGGGCTGGCGGTACTGTTTCGCTATGGGGCGGTGGTGCTGCTCAACCTGAGCGAGGCGGAGCAAAAAAACTTCCTCAAGGACCTGCGGCCGCGGGTGGAGAACCCGCTGCGGCGGATGGAAACCGAAGATGCCCAGCTGTACGTCGTGGGGAAACAGCCGGAGGGGGTGACTCCCGAGGGCATCGGCATCGCCGACTTGGCGCTGGCGCGCCTGCAAATCGTGGCGATCGCGCTGGCGCGCAGCGTCGCGCTGGCCTACTACGAGAATGCCATGGCCAGCGCCTTTGATCTGATCGAACCGCTGGCGCGGCGGCTGGAAAATCCGCGCGGCGGCGGGCGCCGGCTGCGCGAGCTGTTGCGTCACATCGGCGGCACACTGCTGGTGCTGCACAAGATGACTGGGCGCGTGGAGATCCAGGACAAGCCGGACCTGCTGTGGGACCACCCGGAGGTCGAGCGCCTGTACCTGCATCTGGAAAACGAATATGAATTGCGCGAGCGCAACACCGTGCTCGAGCGCAAGCTGGCACTCATCAACCAGACCGCCGAGACGGCGGTGAACCTGATGCAGAACCGCAGCATGCTGCGCGTGGAATGGTACATCGTGGGCCTCATCGTTTTCGAAGTGCTGTTATCCACCTACGAGCTCTGGTTCCGGCACTAACAACGCGAAGCGACGGCATTATACTGATCGCTTAACGCAAGCAGAAAGTAATCATGCGCGCACTATTTCCGGCCCTGGCGACATCTATCCTGCTCCTGCTTTCCTGCAGCAGCGCAAAGGCACCGCCGATCGAGCGCGACTATGCCCTGACGCAGATCACTGACCACGTCTACGTCATCCACGGTCCCAACGAAAACCCAAACCGCACAAACCAGGCATTCTCCAACAACCCCGGTTTCGTGCTCGTCCACGGTGGCGTCGCGGTGATCGACCCTGGCGCGAGCGTCCAAGTGGGAGAAATGGTGCTGCGTAAAATCGCGACGGTTAGCAAGGACCCGATCATCGCCGTCTTCAATACCCACATCCACGGCGATCACTGGCTGGGCAATCAGGCCATCAAAGCCGCCTACCCCAAGGCGGTGATCTACGCTCACCCCAAAATGATGGAGGCGATCAAAGCCGGTGAAGGCGACAACTGGATCAAAATGATGAACGCGGCGACTCAAGGGGCGAGCCGCGGTACCAAGGTGGTGGCGCCGGATATGGGGCTGGATCATGATGAGGCACTCAAGTTGCACGGCGCAAGCTTCCGCATTTACCACAACGACCGTGCGCATACGGACAACGACATCATGATCGAGGTGGTTGAGGAAGGCGTGATCTTTCTCGGTGACAATGTAATGAACAAACGCATCGCCGCCAATTTCCCGGAGCACGGTAATATTCAGGGCCAGATCGCGGCCATCGACTTGGCGCTCAAGTCCAAGGCCACGCACTTCATCCCTGGCCACGGGACAAGCGGCGGGCGCGAAATTGCGCTGACCCAACAGACGCTTCTCAGGCTACTACGCGCCTCGGTAAAAAAATACTACGATCAGGGGCTGAGTGATTTTGAAATGAAGGACAAGGTCATGCGCGATCTTGACACTTACAAGGATTATTACGATTTCGCCAACCTCGGGCGCGTCATCAACGCCGCTTACCTGCAAATAGAAACCGAATCTTTCTAGCGCGATCCCTTGCACAAGCTTTTCCCAGAAATCAAACCCTATGCGACGCACCGGCTCGCTGTCGATGCTCCGCATGAGCTTTATCTAGAGGAATGCGGCAACGTCACGGGGCTGCCGGTGCTGTTCGTGCACGGCGGTCCTGGCGCCGGGTGCGAGGAATTTCACCGCCGCTTTTTCGATCCCAATCTCTATCGCATCATCCTGTTTGACCAGCGCGGCGCAGGACGCTCGACTCCGCACGCGAGCCTCGAAAATAACACCACGCCGCATCTCGTGTCCGACATGGAAAAAATCCGCGAGCATCTCGGCATCGATCGCTGGGTTTTGTTCGGAGGTTCCTGGGGTTCGACGCTATCGCTGGTATATGCCGAAACCCATCCGCAACGTGTGCTCGGACTTATTCTGCGCGGTATTTTCCTGTGCCGCCCGTGGGAAATTAACTGGTTCTATCAGGAAGGTGCCAACCGCGTTTTCCCGGACCACTGGCAGGAATTCATCGCGCCGATTCCGGAGCCCGAGCGCCATGACCTGCTCAGCGCGCATTACCGTCGTCTGACCGGCACGGACGAGATCGCGCGCATGGCCAGCGCCAAAGCCTGGTCGTTGTGGGAAGGCCGCGCCGCAACGCTGCTGCCCAACAAGCATGTGGTAGATTTTTTCGGCTCGCCGCGCACGGCACTGTCGCTCGCGCGCATTGAGGCGCACTATTTCGCGCACCACAGCTTTCTTGAGCCCGACCAGATCCTGCGCAACGCGACACGCTTGAACGGTATTCCCGGCACCGTCGTGCATGGCCGATATGACATGGTCTGCCCGATTCAGAATGCCTGGGAACTGGCGCGTGCCTGGCCGGACGCGCGGCTTGAGATCATACCTGGCGCCGGACATTCGGCGGCGGAACCCGGCATCGTCAATGCGCTGGTGAGGGCCACGATCAAGATGGCCGCGCAGCTCGGAAAACCCACTTCCTCCTGATGGCCGTCTACGCGATTGGCGACGTGCAGGGTTGTTATCCGGCCCTGATGAAATTGCTGACAGAAATCGGTTTCGATACTGACCGTGACCGGTTGTGGTTCACCGGCGACCTTGTCAATCGCGGGCCGCAATCGCTGGAGGTATTGCGCTACGTAAAGGGCCTGGGTGAGCATGCCGAGTGCGTACTCGGCAACCATGACTTGCATCTGCTCGCGGTGGCCGCCGGCGCCGCCAAGCTTAAAAAGCGGGATACCCTCGATGATATATTACAGGCGACCGACCGGAATGAATTGCTGCGCTGGCTACGTACGCGCCCCTTGCTGCATCACGATGACAGCCTGGGATACACGCTGATTCACGCCGGTCTGCTTCCGCCCTGGAACCTTGCCGATGCCCGGCGTTTGGCGCACGAGGCCGAGACAGTATTGCGTGGTGACAATGCGGATGAATTTTTCCATCGCATGTACGGCGACCTGCCCGATCACTGGAACGAAAATTTGCGCGGCGTCGATCGTCTGCGCGTCATCGTCAACGCCTTCACACGACTGCGTTATTGCGATCTCGAGGGCAACATGGACCTGCGTCCGAAGGGACCGCCCGGCAGCCAGCCACCGGACTTGATGCCCTGGTTCCAGGTCCCCGGACGTCGAAGCCAGGAGTTCAAAATAATTTTCGGTCACTGGTCCGCGCTCGGGCTATGGCATGGCGACGGTGTGATCGGTCTTGACAGCGGTTGTCTCTGGGGACGATCGCTGTCTGCGGTAAGGCTCGACATCTCACCGCTGGAATTTTTCAGCATCGACTGCGGGCCATTTCGAGCTCATGATGGTGGCTGATACGGCCCTGTGGCGATTGCTCGCCGATCTTGTCCTTGTCGCACACGCCGCCTATGTGCTGTTTGTCGTCGGTGGCCAAACACTGATCGTCATCGGCTGGATCCGGGGATGGGAATGGACACGCTGTCGAGTATTCCGTTTGCTGCATCTCGCGGCAATTGGTTTTGTGATGCTCGAGGCTTGGCTCGGCATCAACTGTCCACTCACCGCCCTGGAAAATTTCCTGCGCTTACAGGCCGGTGTGGTGACCTATGAGAACAGTTTTATCGCGCACTGGTTGCGATGGGTGATTTTTTATGCCGCACCTGACTGGATATTCACTCTGATTTATACGGTTTTTACGACTTTGGTGATTCTGACTTGGCTGGCTTATCCGCCGCGGCGGAAACTTAAGTGATACCCAAGCATCGTAAAGTGATGCAGAATTGTTTTTGCCTCCCAACCGTGTGAGAGGAAACATGACCGCCAACGAAAAACATCAGATACAGATTGACGTCAGGACGGTCTATCTTCCCGGCCAGTCAGCCCCGGATGATGACCGCTATGTTTTCGCCTATACCGTGACGATCACCAACTCTGGCTCAGTGCCGGCACGACTGGTGACGCGACACTGGATCATTACCGATGCCAATGAACGTACCCAAGAGGTCCGCGGCGAGGGTGTGGTCGGTGAGCAACCCTATTTGCTACCGGGCTCCAGTTTCCAATACACCAGCGGCACTATTCTGGAAACTCCGGTTGGCACGATGAAGGGTAGTTATCAGATGATCGCCGATGATGGAACCGCGTTCGATGCAGAAATACCGTCTTTCACGCTGAGTATTCCGCGCATTCTGCACTGAGTCCTGGGCGCATAGGCAATCGCGAAGGATTAATTAAACATCAAGATTGGAGACGTCCAGTGCGTTCTTCTCGATAAATTCGCGGCGCGGCTCCACTTGGTCACCCATGAGCATCGTAAAGACTTCGTCCGCTGCGACCGCGTCGTCGACGTTAACTTTAAGCAGGCGTCGAGCACTCGTATCCATGGTTGTTTCCCACAGTTGCTCTGGATTCATCTCGCCCAGACCTTTGTAGCGCTGAATAGTCTGGCCGCGGCGCGCCTCAGCCATCAGCCATTCCAGCATGTCGTTGATGTTCATTACCTTCTGATTTTTGTCGCCGCGTTGGATTGTGGCCTCGGCGGTAAAATATTTTTCCAGGCGTTCGCCCAATGCTCGCATCGAGGCATATTCGCCGGAGGAGACAAATTCAGCGTCGATCTTGGTGCGGGTGGCCGTGCCGTGCTCATGCCGCAACACGCTCATTTCATGCAGATTATTGCGTGTCTCAATGCCTAAGGTCACTTCATAACGGCATCGATGACCGGCATCGGTGGACAACCGGCCCTGTAATTCCTGCACAAACTTGTCTGCCTGTTTTTTATTCTTGAGTAGTTCAGCCGTAATGCGCGGCATATAGATGAGACGACGTAGCGCTTCTGCGTCATAACGCCGTGACAGGCGCTTAATCGTCTGTTCCACGGCAAGATAGCTGCGGCAAAGATTGGCGAGCTCGGTTCCTTTCACTTCCTGACCGTCCGTGGCAAACAGCACTGCATCAGTCAATGCGGCCTCGAGCAAAAATTCCTGCAATTCGCTTTCGTCCTTGAGATAGCGTTCCTGTTTACCCTGCTTGATTTTGAAGAGTGGCGGCTGGGCAATGTAGACATGTCCACGACTAATCAATTCGCCCATCTGTCGGTAGAAAAAAGTCAGAAGCAGGGTCCGGATGTGTGAGCCGTCGACGTCGGCATCTGTCATCAAGATTACACGATGATATCTTAACTTATTGATATCAAAATCATTATTTCCAATACCCGTCCCTAGGGCCGTGATCAGGGTTGCAACTTCGGTGGAAGTCAGCATTTTATCAAAGCGCGCGCGCTCGACATTCAGAATCTTTCCCTTGAGAGGAAGCACGGCTTGAAATTTGCGATCGCGCGCCTGTTTGGCAGATCCACCAGCGGAATCGCCTTCGACCA
>DATICK010000089.1:0-3293 GCA_035456865.1 Sulfuricaulis sp. | reverse complement strand
CGTGTATGCAGCGCCAGACGGCTGAGGTGCAGCAGGAAACCGCCCAAGTCGTCTTCGGGGACCACCGCCACCCAGGTGGCAAGCGGCTCGTTGTCGCGCGCGGTGGCGAGCGCCGCCCAGCGCTGGCCGCGCAGCAGCGCCACCAGCCGTCGTTTCTCTTCGGGATTCACGCCTGCTCTCATGCGCGGATTATACGCCGTTGCGCACCGCCTATCTTGCGGCGAGACGCAAAAGTGCGGCTACTTCGCCACCACAATCGGGATACGCGTGTACGGCCGATTCTGCAGGCGCTCACCGAGTCCCTTGATGCCGATTTCGTCGTCGGTGAGATAGCACGCTGGGTCTTCAGCCCAGGGGTCGTTCGTGAGTTGGTGCGCACGCACGCGGGTATTGCCGCCGCAAACGTCGAAGTATTGGCAGGCACCGCAACGGCCCTTGATGGTCCGGGGGCTGGCCTTGAGCCCGGCCATGAGCGGGTCGGAAACATCCTGCCAGATCTGCGAGAACGGCCGTTGTTTCACGTTGCCGAGCGTGTAATGCCACCAGAAGGTGTCGGGGTGAACCTGGCCCAGGTTGTCGATGTTCGCGATATTCACACCCGAGGAATTACCACCCCACTGCGCGAGTTTGGCGCGCATATGCTCTTCCAGGTGCGGGAAGTGTTTGCGAACCCAGAACAATAAGTAAACGCCGTCGGCATCATTGTTACCGGTGACGAATTCCTTATGCAGGCCGCGCTGGGTGTATTCCCAGCATTTGTCGAACAGCAGGTCCATGGCCCAGCGTGTCGTTTTCAGGATCACGTCGTCTTTGCGGTTGATATTGCCGCGTCCGGCATAGTTGAGATGTGAGAGATAGAACTTGTCGATGCCTTCGACTTCCATGAGATTGAGCAATTCGGGCAGCTCCGCGGCATTGTCCTGGGTCATCGTGAAGCGCATGCCGACCTTGATGCCGCGCGCGTGGCACAGGCGGATTGCGTGCATCGAGGCATCATAGGCGCCCTCGAGACGGCGGAAACGGTCATGGGTGGCGCGCAGGCCGTCGATGCTGATGCCGACGTAGTCGTAACCGACTGCGGCGATCTGTTCGATATTGGATTCGTTAATCAGCGTGCCATTGGTGGACAGGCCGACATAAAAGCCCATCTGCTTGGCGCGGCGCGAGATGTCGAAGATGTCAGGGCGCATGAGCGGCTCACCACCCGAGAGAATCAGCACCGGCACGTGGAAACTTTTGAGATCGTCCATGACTTTGTACACTTCTTCCGTTGACAGCTCGCCGGGGAAGTCCGTGTCCGCGGAAATCGAGTAGCAGTGCTTGCAGGTCAGGTTGCAGCGCCGTATCAGGTTCCAGATCACTACCGGACCCGGCGGATTACGCTTCGAACCGAGCGGCGTCGGGTTTTTGATTTCCTGCATATACTGGGAAATGCGGAACATGCTTAGCTCCCGAGGCGCAATCCGGTTTTCTTGAGGATGCGCGTGCTGTACAGCACCGCGTGACCACGATCGGCATCGCCGAGCAGCACGGCGATCTGCGTCACCTTGGCCTCGACCTCGGCGCGGTCACGCCCATGCACCATCGCGAACAGGTTGTACGGCCATTCCGGCAGATACCGTGGGCGGTGATAGCTGTGGCTGACGAAATCCAGCGCACCGATTTTACAGCCCAAGTCGCGGATTCGCTCTTCCGGCACGTCCCACACCGACATGCCGTTGGCCCGGTAGCCAAGGGCGTAATGGTTCGGCACCGCGCCGATGCGGCGGATAACACCCGTTTCGAGCATGCGCCGCAGGCGCGCCATGACTTCGTCGGCGCTGACGCCCAGCTGCTCGGCGATGGCATGATACGGGCGGCTCACGCGCGGCAGTCCCGCCTGGGTCGCCAGCACAATGCGGCGGTCCGCGGCATCCAGCACCGTGGCGGCCTCGAATCCGGCGTGGGCAAGGATGGCGTGCGCGTTCATACCGTAAACCTCAGGCCTACGTAGAATTCCTCGAGCTTGGGCATGTTGTATACCCGGTAGCCGGCGGCCTTCTCGATCTCGCCGATCACTTGTTCAATCCGCTCCGGCGCTTCGGTCGCGAGCACGAACCACATGTTGAACGCGTGCTCACGCGCGTAATTGTGCGCGACCTCGGGGAAACCGTTGACGATACCGCTCACGCGCTCGAAATCGGCGGCAGGAATTTTCATGGCAGCGAGCGTGAGCGCGCCGCCGAGACGCTCGGCGTGATACATCGGCCCGAAACGGGTGAGCGTGCCGTTTTCCAGCAGCGAGTCGAGGCGCTGCAGCAGCTCATCCTCGGTCAGGCCCAGTTTCGTGGCGGCTTCGGCATAAGGCCGTTCGCAGATGGGAAAACCACCCTGCAGCTGATTGACGATGGCGCGATCCACGGCATCCATCAAGAATCCCTCTTTCCGGACGTATAAATGGCGCCGCGCTGTTTGAAGCGGCGGCGGCTGAACAGGACTTCGTGCGCCAGACTCTGAAGTCCGCAATGATTCACCATCCACTCGAGATGTGCCAGCACCTCTTCGCGGTTCTTGCCGTGAATCATGCAGTAAAGATTGTAGCGCCATTGGGGCAGGCGCCGCGGACGGCGGTAACAGAGCGTGATGAAATCGAATCCCGCAAGGCAGCGCCCGAGCTCGGACACCTGACCGTCCGGCACGTCCCACACCACCATGGCATTGGCCGAATAGCCCAGCTCATGGTGCCGCACCACCACACCGAAACGGCGAATCACGCCAGCCTCCTTGAGCCATGCCAATCGAGCCACAACCTGCATTTCAGAGATGCCCAGTTCTGCCGCGATCTCGGCATAGGGGCGCGGAACCAGCGGCAGTCCCTGCTGGATCGCCGCCAACAGCCGCCGGTCAGCTTCGTCCACCTGGGGCCGTTGCCGTGGCGCTGCGGAATGTTTGATGACGTTCAGCTCCGACAAGGTAGATCTACTCGCTTCGCTCGTTCGTCTTGTCATATTCTTAACTCAAATCCCAAATCGATGTGGTAATCCTCGACAAGCGGGAATGACAATACTTCGTAACCGGTGCGCGCGGCGATTTCATCCAGCGTCGACTGCAATCTTTCCGTGTCGGGCGCGGTAGCCACGAACCACAGGTTCAACCGGTGTTCGCGCTCGTAGTTGTGATTCACTTCGGTATAACCGTTGACCAGCGCGGCCACCGATTCAAGCCGTTCCGGCGGCACCGCCATCGCCGCGAGCGTGCTCACGCCTACCGTGTTCGGCCGCACCACGGCACCGACGCGGCTGACGGCCCCGGCG
>DATICK010000088.1:0-28035 GCA_035456865.1 Sulfuricaulis sp. | reverse complement strand
TTAACAGGATTACGCAGGATTTACAGGATTAATTCGGAATTCCTGCTCAAATCTAATTTTGCTTTAATCCTGTTAATCCTGAAAAATCTTGTTAATCCTGTGAAATAAATTTATGACTAAACCGTTTGTTGCCATTCTGATGGGGTCGGATTCCGACCTCGAGACCATGCAGACCACGGTCGAGACACTCGACAAGCTCCATGTCGCACGCGAGGTGCGGGTGCTGTCGGCGCACCGCACCCCCGATGCCACCCATGCCTTCGTCAAGGACGCGGATACCCGCGGTTGCGCGGTGTTCATCGCCGCCGCCGGCATGGCCGCGCACCTCGCCGGCACCGTGGCCGCGCTCACGAACAAGCCCGTCATCGGCGTGCCCATGGCCGCCGGTCCGCTGCAGGGCCAGGACGCGCTGTTGTCCACGGTGCAGATGCCGGGCGGCATTCCGGTCGCCTGCGTCGCCATCGGCAAGGCCGGCGCCAAGAACGCCGCCTATCTCGCAGCGCAGATCATTGCCCTGTCCGACAAGGAACTGGCGCAACGCCTGGCCGACGATCGCAAGGCCAACGCCACGGAGATTCTCGCCAGGGACAAGACCGTGCGCGAAAAATTCGCCAAGTAGCACGCTTGATCTCCGCGGAGCTGATCCAGGCGGCGCGCATCATCCAGCACGGCGGCGTCGTCGCCTACGCCACCGAATACTGCTTCGGCTTCGGTTGCGACCCCATGAACCGTTCTGCAGTGTGGCGCTTGCTGCGCATCAAGCGCCGACCGTCCGGCAAAGGGCTGATACTCATTGCCGCGGATGTCGATCAGCTCGATTCCTACGTGGACAATATCCCGGCACCGGTGCGCGCCACCTGGCCCGGGCCACACACCTGGCTGCTCGAACCACGCGAGGGTGTGCCCGGCTGGATCAGGGGCGATCATCCCCGAATCGCGGTGCGCGTGACCGCGCACCCGCAGGCCGCGGCCCTGTGTAAGATTGCGGGCATGGCCATCGTTTCGACCAGCGCCAACCACAGCGGCGGCGCGCCGACGCGCAGTTATCGCGAGACGTTGCGCCGCTTCAAAGGGGGAGTGGATTACGTACTGCCCGGGATGGTCGGCGATGCGCCGGCACCGACTCCGATCCGCGACGCCGCCAGCGGCGAGCTGATACGACCGGGATAATATTGGAACTGCAAAAACGCCTGGATTTCGAATCATGCCAGCACCTGAAATAGACGCTGTTAAGACCTACCTGCATGGTCTGCAGGACCGGATCGGCGCGGCGCTGGAATCAGAAGACGGCAAGGAAAAATTCCGCGAGGATGCCTGGGATCGCCCCGAAGGCGGCGGCGGAAAATCGCGGGTGCTCACCGATGGCGCGCTATTCGAACAGGCGGGTGTGAATTTCTCCCACGTCCATGGGAAAAATCTCCCGCCCTCGGCCACGGCGCACCGCCCGGAGCTCGCCGGCCGCTCGTTCCAGGCGCTGGGCATGTCGCTGGTGATTCACCCGCGCAATCCCTATGTTCCCACGTCACACTGCAACGTGCGGTTTTTCATCGCCGAGAAAGCGGGAGCCGAACCGGTGTGGTGGTTCGGTGGAGGTTTCGACCTCACGCCGTATTACGGTTTTGAGGAGGATGCCATCCACTGGCATCGCACGGCAAAGTCTGCGTGCGATCCGTTTGGCGCCGATATCTATCCGCGTTTCAAGAAATGGTGTGATGAATATTTTTTCCTCAAACACCGCAACGAGCCGCGTGGCATCGGCGGCTTGTTCTTCGACGATTTCAACGAAAAAAATTTTGAACACGCGTTCGGCTTCATGAAAAGCGTGGGTGATCATTACCTGCCCGCCTACCTGCCGATCGTGCAGAAGCGCAAGGCAACGCCCTATGGCGAGCGTGAGCGCGATTTTCAGCTGTACCGCCGCGGGCGCTATGTCGAGTTCAACCTGGTCTACGATCGCGGCACGCTTTTCGGCCTGCAATCCGGCGGACGCACCGAGTCCATCCTGATGTCGCTACCGCCGCTGGTAAAGTGGCGCTACGATTGGCGGCCTGCGCCGGGCACGCCCGAGGCGAAACTGTATGACACTTTCCTGAAACCCCGCGACTGGCTCGCGACGGAGACGACATGAGCGATCCCGTGCAACTTCCCGACCGGCATGCCACGCTGCGGCTGGTGCCCATGGTCAAGGACACCAACGCCGCCGGCGACGTTTTCGGCGGCTGGGTGATGTCGCAGGTGGACATCGCCGGCTCGATCGCGGCCGTGCGCCGCGCCAAGGGGCGGGTGGTCACCGTGGCGGTCAATGCCTTCCATTTCGTCGCGCCGGTATCCGTGAACGACCTGGTCAGTTTCTATGCCCAGGTCGTGAAAGTGGGCACCACCTCGATCACTGTGGACGTCGAAGTGTATGCCGAACGTGGCCTGCGCTCGCCAAAACCCGGAGAAGTGGTCAAGGTCACCGAGGCGGTGCTGACTTACGTGGCGGTGGACGAGAAGCGCCAGAAACGCCCGGTGCCGCCGGAATGATTTTTGTCCGGCGCGGGTGGACAGCCCCGGAGCCAGACGCTAGGCTGTTTCTCATGACGGAACGAGTTACCCGGCACGGGTTGACACAGGGATGGCGCGGTTCGACGGCGGCTGTTGTTGCAGCGATGCTGCTGATGAGTTTCATCTCCGTGCTGCATGCCGCGAGCACGCCCGTGCTCATGCTTCTGGAACACACGGAAGCCGGAAAACAGATTCAGACCAAGATCGAGTTGAAAGACGGGCTGGTGGCGTCACCCGAAAAGGGTAAGCCTCAGACCAAGTGGATTATCCGTGCGGGAGACGCCCTCAAGAGCGAGGCGCAACCCGGCGACCGTAGCGTCAATTTCTACCAGAGTACGGGTGCTCAAAACACTCTGCTCTTCATCGTCAAGGTGCGCTACTACCAAAACGCTACGGGTCGGTGGGTGCCGCAGTTTCTGCTCAACGAAGAACCCCTGGTGATACGGAAAAACGGGCGTTGGCTGCCACTGACCACCGTCCAGGGCGTGCCCAACCTCATCGAGCGCACCGGCACCGCGCTGCCGAATGCCGAAGGCTATTTTCCCTCCCTCGAATTCGGCATGACCACCGGAGCCACTTCCATTGACGCCTGGCTGGTGCAGTAATCGTCGGCGCTGCTACTTTTTCTTCAGAAAATCCAGAAACGGCGTAATCAGATCCATCGGCAGCGGGAACACGATGGTGTTGCTCTTGTCGTTGGCCATGCCGGCCATAGTCTGCAGATAACGCAACTGCAGGGCTTGCGGGCTCTTGCTCAAGAGATCCCCCGCCTGGACCAGCTTCTCCGCCGCCTGCAACTCACCCTCGGCATGGATAACCTTGGCGCGCCGTGTGCGCTCGGCTTCGGCCTGCTGCGCGATGGCGCGCACCATGGTGGGGTCGATGTCGATGTGCTTGATCTCGACTGCGGTGACTTTGATGCCCCAGGCATCGGTGGCGGTGTCGAGAATCTTCTGGATATCGGCATTGAGCTTGTCGCGCTCGGCGAGCATTTCGTCGAGCTCGTGCTTGCCGAGCACGGAGCGCAGGGTAGTCTGAGCGAGCTGGTTGGTAGCGGAGTAGTAGTCCTCCACCTGGATGATCGCGCGCTGCGAGTCAATGACGCGGAAGAACACCACCGCGTTGACCTTCACCGACACGTTATCACGCGAGATCACATCCTGCGGCGGCACATCCATCACGATGATGCGCAGATCGACCTTCACCATCGTCTGAACGCCGGGAATGATGACGATCAGCCCCGGCCCCTTGATCTTCCAGAAGCGTCCGAGCATGAACACCACGCCGCGCTCGTATTCGCGCAGGATACGAAATGCCGAGAACACCAGCACGATGATTACGACAGGAATAAAACTCCACGATATAAATCCCATATCAATTACCCTCCGGGTTATGCGGTTCCACCGTCAAAATCAGCCCGTCGATTCCGACGACCTTCACTTTCTGTCCGCGCTTGAGCGCCGAATCTGAGCGCGCCTGCCATTCCTCGCTGTGCACGCGCACGCGTCCTGCGCCTTTGAAATTCTCCAGCGCCTCGCCGGGCGCGCCGATCATTTCTTCCTGTCCGCTCACCACTTTTCGTTTGCGGGCCTTGAGCGCCATGGCCACCACGGCAAAAAAGAACGCCGCACTCAGCGCCGCCACCGCGGCGATCAGCGGCCAGGCGATGGTATAACCCTCGACGTCGGTATCCATGAGAATGATCGAGCCCACGACAAACGCGACCACGCCGCCGATGCCGAGCGCGCCGAAACTCGGCAGGAACGCCTCGGCCACCATGAACGCGATGCCGAGCAGGATGAGCCCCAGTCCCGCGTAGCTGATGGGCAATACCTGGAACGCGTAAAGCGCAAGCAGCAGGCAGATGCCGCCGACGACGCCCGGCAATACATAACCGGGATTCCAAAGTTCAAAAAAGAGACCATAGATACCGAGCAACATCAAAATATAAGCGACGTTCGGGTCGGTAATGGCGGCAAGCAGGCGGCTGCGCCAGTCGGGATCGTAAGTGTGAACCTGCAAACCCGCGGTCTTAAGGGTGATGTCGCGGCCCTGGATGTTCAGCTTGCGGCCGTCGAGCTTCTTTAACAGGTCGGCGCTGTCGGTGGCAATGAAGTCGGCAACGTTCTTCTTGACCGCCTCCTCCGCAGAGATGGATGCCGCCTCGCGTACCGCGCTTTCGGCCCAGTCGACATTGCGCCCGCGCATCTGCGCCAACCCGCGGATATAGGCGATGGCGTCGTTCATCGCCTTCTCGTCCATGCCCGGCTTGCCCGCCTTGGCGGGTTTTTCCTTGCCGCCCTTCTGGTCCGGGGAATCTTTCTTGTCCTCCTTCTCCGGCGGCTTGGAGCCGCCGCCCGGATCGGGCACGCCGCCGACGTGCACCGGCGTGGCGGCGCCGACGTTGGTCGCGGGCGCCATGGCGGCGATATGGGAGGCCAGCAGAATATAGGCGCCGGCGCTGGCGGCACGCGCGCCCGAGGGCGCGACGAATGTCACCACCGGCATGGGCGAGGCCAGGATGTCCTGGATGATGCGGCGCATGGCGGTGTCGAGCCCGCCGGGGGTGTCCATGCGCAGGATCACGAGCGTCGCCGCTTCGTCCCTGGCTTTCTCCAGCCCGCGGTGCACGTAGTCGCTGGTCGCCGGCCCGATGGCACCGTTGATATTGAGCACCACCACTTGCCCGGGCGTCACGGCGTCCTTGGCCAGCAGCAGCAGCGGCCAGGCCACGAGCAGCAAAAGCAGCATGCGCAGGCGTTTCATACGACACACCTTACCAGACAATGGGCCGGGGATAGAACCGCGTCCCGTTTAGAGCAAAATCAGCGGCGGGAGTTCGCCTGATAGCGCAGGGTGAACTCCAGAATCTCAAAGCGGTTAAAGGCTTCTTGCAGGCTCGCGCCCCACACGGTCGGGCCGTGGGAGCGGACCATGAGCGCAGTGATGGCCGGCGCAGCTTTGGCGAAGCGCTTGCGGATGTCCTCGGCGATGCGCGCAACATCGAGGACATTTTCGAACAGCGGCAGGTCTACTTTCGGGTTCTGCTTCCAGATATCAAAGCCCTTGATCATCTCGATCGGCGCGAGCCGCAGCGCCCTGGCGCCCGGCTTCGCGCGATCGGCGGCGAGACAGGCATCGACACTGTGGCCGTGCAGGCAGGCGCGCGCGTTCGGGAACAGCGTATAGAGCGTGCGATGAATGGCGGTCTCGGCCGAGGGCTTGTTCTCCGGACGCACGCGCTCGACGACCTCGCCGTCCTTCACGCGCACCAGCAGAAAATCCAGTTCATCCAGCCGGCCCTTGGGCCAACTACTCGCAGTGATCCAGAAATGATTGTCATCCTCGCGCGCGGACAGATTGCCCGCCGTGCCCGCCATCCAGCCGCGCGCATGGAAGTCACGCGCAATTTCAACCAGCGCCGCGCGCGGTGGAAGCTCATCGAACAATCGGGCCATTACCGTTCCGGCCTCATGGCGTGTCCGAGGGTTGCGGGATGGCTCGTCTGAAGCTGTTTAATACACAGAAGGTCGCGCTGTTTTTGGTGGCCATAAACGGCGGAAACCGTGGCATGAAAAAACAGAAGCTTTCGTGCTGAACGCATTGTCATGCATTCGGTTGTTATTGATGGCTGAATTATACACCGCCGAGAAATTTGCGCGTATGATTCCAGGTCATGTTCCGTTCGACTTTTTTATCGGAGGCACAGCATGCGAGAGATACCCGAAGCAAGTCTGGATCGGTTCGTTGATGCCTGTCACGAAGTCGCCAAACATGGATTGGTGCGGTGCAGCTGCGGCAATCTTTCCATGCGTCTGGATGAAGAATGCTTTCTCGTCACCGCCACGGGCAGCTGGATGAGTAATCTGACCCGGGATCAGGTTGCCGTTTGCAGCATTGAAAACGGGAACAGCCTTAATGACAAAAAACCCAGCTCCGAAACCGGGTTCCATGCCGGCATTCTGCGGTCGCGTCCGGACGTTAACGTCGTGCTGCATTTTCAGACGCCCTGTGCCACTACCGTGGCCTGCCAGCCCGCAGACCATATCGACTTTTCTCTTATTCCGGAGGTCCCGTTTTACATCGGTCCGGTGGCGCGGGTTCCGTACTTCACGCCCGGGTCCGGAGAGCTGGCCGCGGCGGTCACGCAGGCCATGGCCACGCACGACATGGTGCTGCTGAGTAACCATGGGCAAGTCACCGCGGCCCGGGACTTCGATCATGTGCTGCAAAATGCGGAGTTTTTTGAACTGGCCTGTGAAATTATTCTGCTGGGCGGGAAATCCATTACGCCATTGACCTCACAGGCGATTGAACAGCTCCAGGCGTTACGCTCCAAAACGGTGGGCCGCGCGGTTTGAGAGTTGACCGAACCTGTGACTCCCGCTGTGCGCAGCGCCTTTCTCATACAAAATATCAGAACATCGCCGTCGGTGAACGACGACGAATTTGAAATGGCGCCGGACGTCTTGCGCCACCGTGTTGTGCATCCATCATGAAACCAGTGGTTCAGTTGGAGCGTACCGGTTGCGGTATTGCCAGCGTCGCCGCGATCGCCGGGCTTTCGTATCCAAAGGCGAAGGCGATCGCTAATTCGCTCGACATCTTTGCTCACGACAAGAGTTTGTGGTCGAAAACTTCGCATGTTCGGAAATTGCTTGCACACCTGGACATCAAGCCTGGTCCCCGTGAAATGCCTTTCCGTTCTTGGGCGGCGCTGCCGAACCTCGCCCTGTTGTCGATCAAGTGGCATCTTGAAAAAGGCCGCCCATATTGGCATTGGGTGGTGTTCGTTCGCGAAAGCGGCCGTTCTTATGTGCTGGACTCCAAGAAGGGCCTGTGCAGCCATTGCCGAACAGACTTCGGGCGCATGAAGCCAAAATGGTATATCCCGATCGCCAGTTTGGCGGATAAATGCGCAGACTAACCGGCTGTTGGCGAACCACCGTCCACTGCGCACACGCTCATGAGATTGAATAAATATATCAGTGAAACCGGAATCTGCTCGCGGCGCGAAGCCGATGCCTGGATCGCCAGCGGCCGGGTGACCATCAACGGCAAGCGTGCCGAACTCGGCACGCAGGTCAACGAGGGCGATGAGGTGCGCGTGGACAAGCGCGTGGTCGGCGCAAAGAAACGGCATGTCTATATCTGTCTGAATAAACCCGTCGGCATTACCTGCACCACCGAGCGGCACATCGAGGGCAACATCATCGATTTCATCGGCCATGCCGAGCGGATTTTCCCGATCGGGCGGCTGGACAAGGATTCCGAGGGACTGATCCTGCTCACGAACCACGGCGATATCGTGAACGTGATCCTGCGTTCGGAGAACAATCACGAAAAAGAATACATCGTGACCGTCGACAAGCCGGTGACGGAAACTTTCCTCACGGGCATGGCCCGTGGGGTGAATATACTGGGCGAACGTACCAAACCCTGCCAGGTCAGCCGCGTGGATAAATACGTGTTTCGCATTATTCTCACGCAGGGACTGAACCGGCAAATCCGGCGCATGTGCGAAGTGTTCGGGTACCAGGTGCGCCGGTTGCAACGCATCCGGATCATGAATATCAGGCTCGGCAGCCTGAAAGTCGGCCAATGGCGCAACCTGTCCGACGCGGAACTTCGCGGGTTGTTGCCAGCCACGGCGGCACGGCGTTAACGCGAGAAAATCCGCAATGAAAAAACGGCGCGTGGTGGTCAACGACATGATGCAGAAGAACTACATCTACTGGCCAGTGGAACCGGTCGGAAAAAATTTTCATTCCGAATTCAAACCTGAGCTGACCCCGAGACAGATGCTCGAGCTCGGCGTCTTCGGCGGCAAGTACCTGACCGACTGCCGCAAGGAATTTCCCAAATCATGGTTCGCCAAGGCCAAGTTATGCCACGAGTTCCACGATCCGGAGCTGAATTATTTCGGGGTGAACGCCTCCAAACCGTTGTCGTACTGGAAAAAGAAAGGCTGGATCAATCCCGAAGACCCGCGCGGCTGGTTCCAGTGGTATTGCCGCTACTACCTGGGCCGGCGCGGCCCGGATGATGCGCGCCAGATCAGGCGCTGGAAGGCGATGACGCGGCACATTGCACAGATCCGCAAGCACTGCCGGAAGGGCGACGTGCGTTGTCGGCGTAAACAGCGGCAGGCGCTGTTGCACTGGGCCTACGACAGCCGCAAACTCTGAAGCTGATTTGCCACTGCCCGGGCCGGTCAGAGGGAACGTTCGGGTCACGCCCGAGTCGAACGGGTGTCGAGCAAGTTCCCGCTCCCCCCTGAATTCATCCGTCAGAACAAGAACACGAGGCGCGCATGGAAATCCGAAGCCCCAATCCCGATACCCTGTTCGCGCTGTTCGGGGCAGGCGGTGATCTGTCACGGCGGCTGATCGTTCCGGCGCTGTTCAATCTGTATCTGGACGGCCAACTGCCGCCTCGATTTCGGCTGCTCGGTATCGACCGGCAGGACCGCGATGCCACGGCGCTCGCGGAGAGTTTTCGCCAGGGTGTCGTCGATTTCTCACGGCGCGGCGCGGCGGCGCCAGATGTCTGGGCCAGGTTTGCGGCGATGATCGATTATCAGCGCATGGACCTGACCGATCCGGCGGCCTACACGGCGCTGGGCAAGCAACTGTCGGCCGTCACGGTCCCGACGGCGGAACATATCTTTTACATGGCCACACCGCCGTCACTGTTCGCGCCGATCGCGCGCGGACTCGGTGCCGCAGGACTGGCGCGCGACCCGTTGCGGTCACGCATCGTGGTCGAGAAACCGCTGGGCCATGACTTGCCGTCGTTCCGCGAGATCAACGCGGTGCTGGGCGAGCAGTTCAGCGAACCGCAGCTGTACCGTATCGATCACTTCCTCGGCAAGGAAACCGTGCAGAACATCCTGGCGATGCGCTTCGCCAATCCGATCTTCGAACCCATCTGGGACCGCCGCTACATCGACCACGTCGTGATCACGGTGGCCGAAACACTCGGCGTCGAACATCGCGGGGCGTTCTATGAACGCGCCGGGGCGCTGCGCGACATGATGCAGAACCACCTGATGCAGCTGTTGTGCCTGGTGGCGATGGAACCACCGGTGGCCTATGACGCCGATAACATACGCGACCGCAAGCTGGACGTGCTGAGCGCCTTGCGGCCGATCGCCCATGACCAGGTGCCGCATACCGCGGCGCGCGGTCAATACGCGGCCGGTTGGATCAACGGTGTCCGGGTACCGGCCTATCGCGACGAGACGGATGTGGCGCCACGGTCGAACACCGAGACCTACGCGGCGGTGAAACTCTTCGTCGACAACTGGCGCTGGCAGGAGGTGCCGTTTTACATGCGTACCGGCAAGCGTCTGACGGCGGCGGTATGGGAAATCTCGATTCGCTTCCGCGACGTGCCGCATCGCGCGTTCCCGGCTTCCGCCGGACTCAACACACAACCGGTGCGGCTGGTGATTCAGATGCAACCCGAGCAAGGCATCGTGCTCAAGTTCATGGCCAAGGAACCCGGTTCGGCCTTGCGGTTGCGCCCGGTGGACATGCGTTTCAGTTATCGCGAGGCTTTCAACATGCCGTCGCCGGAGGCCTACGAAACGTTGCTGCATGATGTAATGACCGGCGACGCGACCTTGTTCATGCGCGCCGACCAGGTCGAGGCCGCGTGGCAGGTATTGATGCCGGTGCTGGAGTCATGGGCAGACAATCCGCCGAATGATTTTCCCAATTACGCCGCCGGTACCTGGGGGCCGGAATCGGCCGAGGCGCTGGTGGCCGCGGACGGCAACAGCTGGCTGACCCCGACGCTGCCGCCATCAGCGTCGGTAACCTGATTCCATATACGGAGTTGCCATGGACGAGTTGACACACACACCTGTCACCGAACCCATCGCGCCGGGCGCGCCCGGCATCCCCCCGACCTGGTCGAGCAGTGCCAAGGACATGGTCGGCTGCGCGCTGGGGTCGTCGCGGCTGTGGTACACCGTCGGCTATGGCATCGTCAACGAAGTCTATTATCCGCGCATCGACATTCCGCAAATCCGTGATCTGGGTTTCATCATCGCCGACGGCAAGGGATTCTGGGTCGAGGTCAAGCGCCTGCGCGGCCGCACTCTGCGCGCCGCCGCACCCGGCGTCCCGGGAGTGGAAGTGGTGCATCACCACCCGCGTTTCGATCTGACACTGCGCATCGCGCCGGATCAACGACGCGACGTGCTCCTTATAGATGTTCAGCTCGAAGGCGATGAAAACCTCCGGCCTTACGCGCTGCTCGCGCCGCATCTCGGCGGCACCGGCTATGACAACCACGCAGCGGTCGATGAGTATCACGGTCGCCGGGTGCTGTGGGCGGAACAGAGACCCTTCGGTCTGGCGCTGGCCGCCGTGGATGCGACGCAGCGCGATGCCTGGGGCCGCGCCAGCGCAGGCTATGTCGGAATGAGCGATGGCTGGCAGGACTTCAAGCATAACGGCGCGATGCAGTGGCAGTACCGGGAGGCCGGTCCCGGCAATGTCGCGCTCATGGGTGAACTGCCGCGCCGTTCGACGCTGGCGCTCGGCTTCGGCAGCAGCCGCGAGTCGGCCGCCACGCTCGCGGTCGGTGCGCTGACGCAACCGTTTGCCAACCACTGGCAGGCGCATATCGACCACTGGCAGGCATGGCATGCCGGGTGCGATGAATGCTGCAAGTACGCACCGGATCTGCCCGCGGCCTTGCGCGAGCAGTTCACGACTTCAGCGATGGTGCTGCGAACGCATCTCGATCTGACCTACCCCGGGGCGATGGTGGCGAGCCTGAGCATTCCCTGGGGCAACACCCGCAACGAACGCGGCGGTTATCACCTGGTGTGGCCGCGTGACCTGGTGGAATGCGCGGGCGCGCTGCTGGCGCTCGGCGCCGAGGACAAGGCACGCGAAGTCCTGCGCTACCTGATCTCGACCCAGCATGCCGACGGACACTGGAATCAGAATCAGTGGCTGGGCGGCAAGCCGTTCTGGCAGGGGATCCAGCTCGATGAGACCGCGTTTCCGGTGCTGCTGGCCGCGCGCATGCACGAACACGACGCCCTGGCCGGCACCGAGGTAACAGACATGGTGCGCCGGGCACTCGGTTTCATCGCGCGCACCGGACCGGCCAGCGATCAGGACCGCTGGGAAGAAAACGCCGGCGTGAATGCCTTCACGCTGGCCGCTTGCATCGCGGCACTGGTGGGCGGTGCGCACTTTCTCGAACCGGCAGCGCGTGACATGGCGCTTGCGCTGGCCGACGACTGGAATGCACAGATTGAAATATGGACGGTGGCGCGCAGGACCGATTTGGCGCGTCGTACCGACGTGGCGGGTTATTACGTGCGCGTCGCACCGGCCGACACGCTGATGAATGAAGAGGCGCTCAGCGAAACCCTGCCAATCAAGAACCGCGTGCAGGACCCCGGACTGTCGGCCACGGAACAGATCGGTACCGATTTTCTGCAACTGGTGCGCTTCGGTTTGCGCCGCGCCGACGACCCGTTGATTGTCGACACGCTGAAGGTGGTCGATGAATTACTGAAAGTCGATACGCCCAACGGTCCGGCGTGGCATCGCTATAACGGCGACGGTTATGGCGAACATCCCGACGGCACTCCGTTTAACGGCTCCGGTCAGGGACGCGCCTGGCCCTTGCTCACCGGCGAACGCGGGCATTATGAGTTGTGCGCGGGCCGCGACCCGCTGCCATTGCTTGCCGCCATGGCGTCCATGTGCGGACAGGGCGGGTTGATGCCGGAGCAGATCTGGGACAGTGAGGCGATACCGGCGCGCTGGCTCTATCCCGGACGTCCCTCCGGTTCGGCGATGCCGCTGGCCTGGGCCCATGCGGAATACATCAAGCTGGCGGTGTCACGTGCGCTGGGAGCGCCTTTTGACCGGCCGACCGCGGTGTGGGAACGCTACCAGGGCAAGCGACCTAAGGCGACGTGGCGGCACTGGTGCGAACAGGCGCCGATCGGGCATATCAGCGTGGGTCAACGTTTGCGAGTCTGCTTGCATGCACCGTCCACCGTGGAGTGGAGCCTGGACGGTTGGCATACTGTCCATGAGCTGCGCACCGATGATAGCGGGCTGGGTCTGCACGTCGCGACACCGGATATCCCAATGATATCGCTTGGCACGCAGATCGATTTCAGTTTCCGCTATGACGACGGCCGAGTCGTGAACGATCGGCGTTATCGTATCGAAGTCACCGACTGATCAACGAAGAATAACCGGCTGTTGACCGCCCTGAACCTGCGACAGCCGCAAGCGCTGACGGCCGGCCGGTTCAGCAGGCCGTCGCCGCTTCGGCGAACGCGCGGTCGCGCCCGGTGTAGTGCGGCGTCCAACCGGAGGTGTCGATGAAGTAGCGCACCGCCTTGCAGCGGCTGCAGCCGCGCATCTCGAACCAGTGCTCGGCGTTGGCCGGGACGTTGATGTAATCGCCCCCGCTGACTTCGAGAAGAAATTGCTTCCCGTCCGCTTCGACGAAGCCGAAGTAACCGGTGCCCGCGAGGATGTAGCGCACTTCGTCGTCGGAGTGGGTGTGAATCTTGTCGAACTTGCCGAGCATGTCGGCGAGTCCCGGGATGTCCTCGTGGATCACCACCATGTCGCGCGTCTGGTAGCCCTTCTCGCGCTTCAGTTCCTCGAAGCGGTTCTGGACGAAACCGAGCAGTTCCTCCTTTTCGGCGTCGTTCAGGCTTTTCTTTTCCAGCAATTCATTCGCGCGCGCGTCCGCGGGCGCGGGCCAGTGGCGCAGCGTGATGCCGAGGCGCGCGAGCCGGCTCTGGACCGCGGGCAAATCCTGCAATTCCTTTCCATCGGGGAAAATGATTTTGGCCATGCGATTCCTCCAGTTGGATGGGTGTCAGCCGATCACGGGTTTATCGCCGCCCGTGCGTCGCGCCAGAGGTTTGATCAGGGATTTGGCTCTGGTCGCGGGTTTTGCCTGTGCGGATACCGGCGGGGACGGCCGCGACTCCGGTGGACGCAGCGGACGTGCTTCCGGTTCGGGCGTGCGCGCCGGTTGTGGTTCCGGGCGCCGTGCTTCGTGCTCGTGGTGGCGCTCGCGTTCGGGGCGACGTCCGCGCCCCCGGCCCCCATGCCGGTCCGGACGGCCGCCGCGGCCGCGTTCGGGGCGGGGGCGGAATTCGCGCTTGGCCGGCGGCTGCAGGATGGGCAGCATTTCCGGCAGCACCGGATGGACCGGGAGCTTGTGGCCGATGTACTCCTCGATCTCCGGCAGCGAAAAAACATAACGCTCGCAGGCAAAGCTCACGGCATCACCCGAAGCGCCGGCACGTGCGGTGCGGCCGATGCGGTGCACGTAATCCTCGGCGTTCTGCGGCAAGTCAAAGTTGAACACGTGCGAGACGTCAGGGATGTGCAAACCACGCGCGGCCACGTCGGTCGCCACCAGCACCGGTAGCCGGCCTTCCATGAAATCCTGCAGGATGCGCAGGCGTTGTGTCTGCGGCACGTCGCCCGAGAGCACCTCGGCATTCAGCTCGTTGACCTTGAGCCAGGCGGCGATGGTTTCCGCCGCGTCCTTGGTGTTGGTGAACACCAGGCTGCGGGTTGGATCCTTTTGGCGCAGCAGGTGCACCAGCAACGGAATCTTCTCTTCGATCGCCGTGTGGTACAGCGCCTGCGTGACCTTGTCGGCGGTACGCTTGTCCGGCTCGATGCGCACGAACTGCGGATTGTTCATGTGCTCGTAGGCGAGCTCGGTGACGCGGTAGGAAAGCGTGGCTGAGAACAGCATGCTCAGGCGCGCTCCGGGCGGCGGCATGCGCCGCAGCAGGAAGCGGATGTCCTTGATGAAGCCAAGGTCGAACATGCGGTCGGCCTCGTCGAGCACCATCACCTGTACCGCCTCAAGGTCGAACACGTGCTGCTTGAAATAATCGATGATGCGCCCGGGCGTGCCGATCAGCACGTCGACGCCCTCTTCCAGCATGCGCCGCTGCGTGTCGTAACCGGTGCCGCCGAAAACGAGACCCAACCTGAATCCGGTATGCGCACCCAGCGCCACGGCATCCTTGTGAATCTGCACCGCCAGCTCGCGCGTCGGCGCGAGCATGATTGCCCGCGGCTGCGTCGGACGACGATCTTCCGGCAGGTGCGTCAACAGATAATTGAAGGCCGCGAGCAGGAACGCCGCGGTTTTGCCGGTGCCGGTCTGTGCCTGGCCGGCCACGTCCTGACCGGCCAGTGCCAGCGGCAGCGCTTCGGCCTGGATCGGCGTGCAAAATTCGAAACCGGCCTCGCGCACGCCCTGAAGCAAGGCCTCGGGCAGGTTAAGGCCGGCGAAGGACTGGCCGGTAAGGTGGTGATCACTCATAAAACGGGCGCCAAGCATAACATTATTGCTTCGCCGACGGCACTTTTGGGATTCGGCAACAGTCCGACTTGCATTCCATGGGTATTTCTGCCCAAACTATTGCCCATTACCCGTTCACGACAGCCCACGGCCAGCCAGTCCGGCCGAATCCCATGCAATGACGACGGAGGCAAGCAACACATGAGTCAAGGTATTGTAAACATCAGCGATGACAGCTTTGAGGAGGAAGTGCTCAAGGCGGATGGGCCGGTGCTGGTGGACTACTGGGCGGAATGGTGCGGCCCGTGCAAGATCATTGCGCCGGTACTCCAGGAAATCGCCGCGGAATACCAAGGCAAGCTCAAAATCGCCAAATTGAACATCGACGAGAATCCGCAGACCCCGCCGAAGTACGGCATCCGCGGCATTCCAACCTTGATGCTTTTCAAGAACGGCAGTGTCGAAGCAACCAAAGTTGGCGCGGTTTCCAAGTCGCAGCTCGCTGCCTTCATTGACGGAAATCTCTAGGATTACACGTGGTCCCCGGGGCTGGACGGGGACTATAACTGATGCTAATGTTCAATGGCTGGATGTAAAAAAATTCCAAGACGTTCCTGCTTTTTAAACTAATTTCCTGATTATTCATTCCCCGGACTTCGACAGCGGGCAGTTTGCGCCCCTGGTGCGTCCGGAAGCGGTGACCAAATGAACGCAACCCTGATGAACCTCTCTGAACTCAAACGCAAGCCCGCCACGGAGCTTGCCGAAATGGCCGCGGCCCTGGACGTCGAAGGCGGCGGACGACTGCGAAAACAGGACCTGATCTTCGCGATCCTCAAGGCCCAGGCGAAAAAGGGCGAGGACATCATTGGCGAAGGCGTGGTCGAAATCCTCCAGGACGGTTTCGGCTTCCTGCGATCGGCGGACGCCTCTTACCTCGCCGGGCCGGACGACATCTACGTCTCACCCTCGCAGATACGCCGCTTCAACCTGCGCACCGGCGACACCGTCAAAGGCAACATCCGCCCCCCGAAAGAATCCGAACGCTACTTCGCCCTCCTCAAAGTCGACGAGATCAATTTCCAGAATCCGGACGAAGCCAAGAACAAGGTTCTGTTCGAGAATCTCACACCGCTCCATCCGACGGAACGGTTCGGACTCGAACGCGACAATGCCTCGACCGAGAACCTGACCGCGCGCGTGATCGACCTCATCGCGCCCATCGGCAAGGGCCAGCGCGGCCTGCTGGTGTCGCCGCCCAAGGCCGGTAAAACGGTTATGCTGCAGAACATTGCCCATGCGATTACCGCCAACCATCCCGACTGCTTTCTCATTGTGCTGCTCATCGATGAGCGCCCGGAGGAAGTGACGGAAATGCAGCGCTCGGTGCGCGGCGAAGTAATTTCCTCGACGTTCGACGAACCGGCCAGCCGCCACGTGCAAGTCGCCGAGATGGTGATCGAAAAAGCCAAGCGCCTTGTCGAGCACAAGAAGGACGTCGTGATCCTGCTCGACTCGATCACCCGCCTCGCCCGCGCTTACAACACGGTGGTTCCGGCTTCCGGCAAAGTCTTGACGGGTGGTGTCGACGCGAATGCGCTGCAACGGCCGAAAAGATTTTTCGGCGCCGCGCGCAATATCGAGGAAGGCGGCAGCCTGACAATCATCGCCACTGCGCTGATCGACACCGGCTCCAAAATGGACGATGTGATTTACGAAGAATTCAAGGGCACTGGCAACATGGAAATCCATCTCGACCGGCGTCTGGCGGAAAAGCGCTCCTATCCCTCGATCAACATCAACCGTTCCGGTACCCGCCGCGAAGAACTGCTTCTGGTTCCGGAAGAGCTGCAGAAGATCTGGATCCTGCGCAAGCTGCTGCACCAGATGGACGAACTCGAGGCTTCGGAGTTCCTGATCGAGAAGCTGCGGGCCACCAAGAATAACGGCGAATTCTTTGATTCCATGAAGCGCTGACGGGGCGCTTGCTCAAGCCCTTGATTTTGCATAGACTACGCGCCCTCTGGAAACCCGGCGACCGAAAATCGCTGGAACTGCTTTGAGATCAATGACATGAAAGAAGGTATTCATCCCGCCTACAAGGAAACCAAGGTCAACTGTAGCTGCGGCAACAGTTTCGAGACGCGCTCGACCTTGGGACACGACCTGCACGTCGAAGTCTGCTCCGTGTGCCATCCGTTCTACACCGGTAAGCAGAAACTGGTGGACACCGGCGGGCGCGTGGAGAAATTCCGCCAAAAGTACGGCATGAAAAAATAAGCCGTGAAAGTGGCGGCACGCAAAAAGGCGCTCTGTACGAGCGCCTTTTTGCTTCCTCGGCTCCGTAAACGGTACATCCCCGTACTACTCCTATCTTGGGCGCTGTTCACGACAGCGGCAGCGCTAGCCGCCACGGAAACGGCCGAAGTGCGGCATGTGCTCGACGGCGACACCGTTATCCTGAAAAACAACCAGCACGTGCGCCTCATCGGCATCAATGCCCCCGAGCTCGGCAAGGATGGCGCGCCGGACCAGCCGCTCGCGACCCGGACGCGCGACCGGTTGGCGCAGCTGATGCGGGACCAGCGCGTGACGCTAGCCTTCGAGCGTGAACGCCAGGACCATTATGGCCGGCTGCTGGCGCACGTTTATCTTCCGGACGGTCGCGATGTCGAGGAAATCCTGCTGCGTGAGGGGCTGGCCTGGGCGGTGGCAGTCCCGCCGAACGTGGCACAGCTCGCGGTGCTGCTGGACGCCGAAAACGAGGCACGCGGCGCGGGGCGTGGCGTGTGGGGCGAGCCGGCGTACGCGCCGATGCCGGCGGAGCGGCTCACCGCGCAGGGCACGGGATTCCGCTTCATCGAGGGCACTATTCTGCGCTACCAAAGTCACCGCAAGCTGATCTATTTCGATCTGTCGCCGCAGGTGGCCCTGGTCGTAACCCATGAGGACTGGAAAAAATACCACCGCGGCAAACCCAGGGACTGGGTCGGCCGCCACGTCGTCGCGCGCGGCTGGCTCACGGAATCGAAGAGAAGACTGCACCTGCGTGTGCCGCATCCGGCCATGCTAACATGGCGCGATTGAGGCCATGTGTAACCGTATCTTCCGAGGCTTTCTCACCCCCCTTCTGCTGTCCGTCACCGCGGCCGGTTTCATTTGCGGTTGTGCCACGAATCCCGTCACGGGAACGCCGGATATCGTGTTCATGACCGAAGCGACGGAGATCAGCATCGGGAGCAGAAACGATGCTGAAGTTCGCAAGCAGTACGGGGTTTATGACAATCCTGAGCTTCAGTCCTATGTGCAGCGCGTCGGCCAAATGCTGGCAGCGCAAAGTCATCGTCCCGGCCTCACGTATCACTTCACGGTACTCGACACTCCGGAGGTAAATGCCTTCGCGCTCCCGGGTGGCTACATTTATATCACCCGCGGCATTCTCGCCTACCTCAACTCCGAGGCTGAACTCTCCGCGGTACTCGGACACGAGATCGGTCATGTCACGGCGCGCCACGCCGTGCGCCAGTACACGGCGGCCTCGACCACTGGTTTTGTCGGCACCTTCATCGGTATCGCCACGGGCATCCCGGTCACACAGGATCTCTTCAACACACTCGGTAATGCCATGCTCTCTGGCTATGGTCGCGACCACGAACTCGAATCCGACCGCCTCGGCTCGGAGTACCTTGCGCGTGCGGGCTACGATCCGCAGGCCATGATCAAGGTCATTGGCGTCCTCAAAAACCAGGAAGAATTCGAAAAAAAACGCGCCGCCGCCGAGAATCGTCCGCCGCGCATTTACCATGGGGTGTTTGCGAGTCATCCGAGCGCGGACACGCGTTTGCAGGAAGTCGTGGCGCAGGCGGACAAATTCAAAACCCTTTCTGAGCCGAAACTGGCGCGCGGGGACTATCTAGCGAATATTGAGAAACTCAGCTTCGGGGACAGCGATAAAAATGGCGTGCGTCATGGAAACCATTTTTATCACCGTGATGCGAATTTCACGCTGGATTTTCCCGAGGGCTGGATGCTGGAGAACGACGCCCGTGCGGTTCGCGCCGTGAGTCGGGACAAGCAGGCGATCCTGCAGGTAGAAATTGATGAGCTGAAAAAGGATATCATCTTGGCCGTATACCTGAATAATCGTATGCAGGTTTCGTCGTTGGAGCAAAGCGGCCCGCTGAGCGGAGTGGCATGGTTGTCTTATACCGGCGTCGCTCCGAGTTCTCCGTACTTCGGGCAACGCAAAACCCGCGCGGCGGCCATCGATTACAACGACAGGCGTTTGTTCTTCCAGGGCACAACAAAGGAGCCCGGCAGCTTCGACACCATCGATCCGGCCTTTCTCGCCACCATCCGCAGCTTGCATGCCTTAACCGACAAAGAAAAACGGATAGCTAATGGACAGCATGTGCATGTTATACAGGTCCGGTCAGACATGACTTTCGCGAGCCTCGCCAAAACATCGCCGCTCAGTGAAAACAGCGAATCCATCCTGCGTCTGATCAATGACAAATTTCCGGACGGCGAGCCTCAGACGGGCGAACTCATCAAGATCATCCAATAGGCAGCAACTCATGAAAAAAGAAATGAAGCAGGCCGCGCTCGATTATCACGCGCTGCCGAAACCCGGCAAGACAGCCGTGGTGCCGACCAAGCCGTGCGAGACCCAGCACGACCTCTCGCTCGCCTACACGCCCGGCGTGGCCGAACCGGTGCGCGCCATCGCCGCCGATCCCGAGGCCGCCTATCGCTACACCAACAAGGGCAACCTCGTGGCCGTGATCACCAACGGCACGGCAACGCTTGGCTTGGGCAACCAGGGGGCATTGGCCTGCAAACCGGTTCTCGAAGGCAAGGCGGTGTTGTTCAAGCGTTTCGCCGACATCGACGTATTCGACATCGAGGTCGAGGCCCCGGATCGCGACACCTTCATCGACACCGTGGCGCACATCGCGCCGACCTTCGGCGGCATCAATCTCGAGGACATCGCCGCGCCGGATTGTTTCGCGATCGAGGAGATACTGCGCGCGCGCCTCGACATTCCGGTGTTTCATGACGACCAGCACGGCACGGCCGTGATCATCTGCGCGGGTCTGCTGAACGCCCTCGAACTCCAGGGCAAGAAACTGTCCGGGGCACGGATCGTGCTGCTCGGGGCAGGGGCCGCGGGGCTCGCGACCATTCAATTGATGATCGCCCTCGGTGCCAAGCGCGACCACATTCTGCTGCTCGACAGCAAGGGCGTGATCCATCCCGGTCGCCCGGACATCAATATCTACAAGCGCCGCTATGCCCAGGCGACTGATAAACGCACGCTCGCCGATGCCATGCAGGGTGCTGACGTGTTCATTGGCGTCTCGGCCGCGAACGTGGTCTCGCCCGAAATGGTGAAGTCCATGGCGCCCAAACCGATCGTGTTCGCGCTCGCCAACCCCGACCCGGAGATCCGTCCCGAGATAGCACACGCGGCGCGCACCGACCTCATCATGGCCTCGGGGCGCTCGGATTACCCGAACCAGGTCAACAACGTGCTCGGCTTTCCCTACATCTTCCGCGGGGCACTCGACGTGCACGCCAGCTCCGTCTCGCGCGCCATGCTGGTCGCGGCCGTGCGCGCACTCGCCAAGCTCGCTCACGAGCCGGTGCCGGCGGAGATGCTGCGCGCCTATGGCCTGACGCACCTGGAATTCGGCCACGACTACATCATCCCCAAGCCGCTCGACCCGCGCCTGATTCATACCGTGCCGCCAGCGGTAGCGCGCGCGGCCATCGATTCCGGCGTGGCGCGCGCGGCCTATCCCGCGCATTATCCGAAACCGGGAGCGTGACCGTTCCCGCGCGGCGGGCTGGGAATTTATCCGGCTATACTCACTCTTGGATCAGAACCAAAGGGACAGGCCATGAATAAAATCACAATCGTCGGGGCCGGGCGCGTCGGTGAATCCGCCGCGCACAATCTTGCCAAGGCGGAATTGTGCCGCGAGGTGGTGCTGATCGACGTCAAGGAAGGCGTGCCGCAGGGAACGGCGCTCGACATCCAGGAATCGGCGCCGATTTTCCATTTCGACACCACGCTCGTCGGCTCGAACGATCTGCATGCGATGGCCGGCTCGGACCTGGTGATCATCACGGCCGGCATCCCACGAAAACCCGGCATGTCACGCTCCGACGTGCTCGGCACCAATCTGGCGGTGGTCAACGAAATCGTTGATATGTTGCTCAAGACCGCGCCCCATGCCATGTTGCTGGTGGTCTCGAATCCGGTCGACGTGCTGACCTACGCCGCCTGGAAGCGCACCGGCTGGCCGCGCAGCCGCGTTTTCGGCATGGCCGGCGTGCTCGACTCGGCGCGCATGGCCAGCTTCGTGGCCATGGAAACCGGGTTCTCCGTAAGGGACATCACCGCCATGGTGCTCGGTGGCCACGGCGATACCATGGTGCCGATGACGCGTTTCACCTGCATCAACGGCATTCCGATCGAGCACTTTCTGACAAAGGAACAAATTCAGAAAATCGTCGAACGCACGCGCGGCGGCGGCGCCGAAATTCTTTCGCTGCGCAAAACCGCGAGCGCCTACGATGCTCCGGCGGCCGCCATCGCCGCCATGGTGGACTCCATCAGCCACAATCGCCGCCACATCCTTCCCGGCGTGGCGGTGCTGCAGGGCGAATACGGACTGCACGATATCGGCATGGGCGTACCCGTCGTTTTAGGCGAGAACGGCGTGGAACAGGTGATCGAACTGCCCCTGCTGCCAGAGGAATCGGCCGCATTCATGCGCTCGGCGGCCATGGTCCAGGCCGATCTAGCCCAGCTCAATACGTAACCCGCCTTGACCGCCTCACTCCGCACCGTCGCCGACTTCATCGGCTGGACGGAACAGCGTTTTGCCGGAGCCGGACTCTGCTTCGGTCATGGCACGGATAACCCCCTGGACGAAGCCGCGTGGCTGGTGGGCAGCGCATTGAAA
Organism: Sulfuricaulis sp.; assembly: GCA_035456865.1. GTDB lineage: Bacteria > Pseudomonadota > Gammaproteobacteria > Acidiferrobacterales > Sulfurifustaceae > Sulfuricaulis. The sequence goes on along the minus strand of DATICK010000088.1, from coordinate 6,181 downwards.
CTCACACCGTACGAACTCGAAGAACATCTGGAAGACGAGCCCACGCCACCACAGCAGGACACGATTCGCGCGCTCGTCGATTCACGCATTCGCACCCGTCAACCGCTCGCATACCTGTTGAAAGAAGCCTGGTTCGCCGGATTGAAATTCTACGTCGATGAACGGGTGATCGTGCCGCGCTCCCTCACGGCGGAATTCATCGCCGAACAATTTCAGCCCTGGATCGATCCCGCGCGCGTGCGCCGCATACTCGACCTGTGCACCGGCAGCGCTTGCATGGCCATTGCCTGCACTTATGCCTTTCCCGAGGCGTCGGTGGATGCGGTGGATATATCGGATGCGGCGCTGGCGGTGGCGCGCATCAATGTGGAGAATCACGGATTCAGCGGGCGCGTGCGGCTGTTTCGATCCGATCTTTTCAGCGCCCTGAAAGACGAACGCTACGATCTTATCGTTACCAACCCGCCTTACGTGACGCAAGTCGAAATGGCGGCATTGCCGCCGGAATACCGTCACGAGCCGAAGCTGGCGCTGGCCTCCGGTGCGCAGGGGCTGGATGCCGTCATCCGCATACTCGCCGAAGCGCCCTCACACCTGAATCCCGGTGGCATACTCGTGGCTGAAGTCGGCAACAGCGCCGAACGCTTGCAGGAAAAATTCCCCGCGGTGCCATTCACCTGGCTTACGACTTCGGCCGGGGACGAATGCGTGTTTCTGCTGACGGCGGAGCAACTGCGCCAGTATCACGCGACGTTTACGTCTGCACACTGACCATGAAGCGGCTGGTGGTTACCGGGGTGGCTCGTGACGCAGGCTGGAAGCGGCGGCGCGGTCCATGATCCAGGTCCCGTCGCGCGCCAGCTGCGCCGGGCATTGGATAGGTTGATCCGGACCTTCCAGGGCTTGCGCAACGGCGCGCGCCTTGCCCGCTCCACTGACCAGAGTGATTTTCTCGCGCGCCGCCGCGATCACGGGCGGCGTGACGGTCAGGCGGTGGGCCGGTGCCTTGGGTCCCACGACGGCAAGCACCTTGCGGACACGCTCATTAAGCGCGGAAGAACCCGGGAACAGCGAAGCGGAATGACCGTCCTCGCCAACCCCGAGAATAACGAGATCCAGGTGTTCCGGCAGCCGCCGCGCATATTCATCGGCGGCGGCTTCACGATCAGGCCGCTCGGCCGGCATGCGATGCACCTGAGCGGGAGGAATCGGCACCGCGTCGAGCAATGATTCGCGCGCCATGCGGTAATTGCTCTGCGAGTCGCCGGGCGGCACAGCGCGTTCATCGCCGAAATAAATTTCTATTTTTTCCCACGGGAGACCTTGGATCAGCGCCAATTGCCGGTAGACCGCGCGCGGGGTGCTGCCACCGGCGAGCATCACACTCGCCCGGCCGCGGTCGACGACGGCCTGCTCGATCAGCCTGGCGATGTGGCGTGCCGCGACTTCCGGCAGTGCTTCCGGGGCAACCACGATGCGATGGTCATCGAACGGCACGGTGTCCTGCTACAGTGATTTCCACGCGCGTTTGTCCGAACGCAGCAGGCCGTCGGCCGCCAGTGGCCCCCACGACCCGGCCGTGTAGTTGGGAAAGTCCGGCGCCACTTCCGAGGTCCAATGGGCGATGACCGGCTCGACGATCTGCCAGGCGCGATAAATCCAGTCGGCGCGCGCGAACAGCGTCTGGTCGCCGCCCATGGCGTCGTGCAGCAGCCACGAATAGGCATTCGGGAGCTGCTCGATGCCGAAGGCGCTGGCGTAGCGGAAGTTCATGGTGACCGGCTCCAGACACAGCCCCGGACCCGGCTGCTTCGCCACAAAGGTCTGCATGATGCCCTCCTCCGGCTGCAGCCGGAACGCCAGGACATTTCCACTGGAGCTGTCCTGCTCGATCGGGAACATGAGGTGCGGTGTGGGCTTGAAGTGGATGGCCACTTCCGTCACCTTGCGCGCCAGGCGCTTGCCGGTGCGCAGGTAAAACGGCACGCCGGCCCAGCGCCAGTTGTCGATCATGATGCGCAGCGCTGCAAACGTGGCGGTGTTCGAGTCGGACGCCACGTTCTTTTCCGCGCGATACCCGGGCACCGCTTTTCCGTTCATGTGTCCCGGTCCGTACTGCCCGCGAACGGCATCTTTGCGAACATCCAGCGGGCGGATCGCCTGCATCACCTTCGCGGTTTCGTCGCGCAGCCCGGCACCATCGTAACGCACCGGCGGCTCGATGGCGGTCATGCACAACAATTGCAACAGGTGGTTCTGCACCATGTCGCGCACCACGCCGGTCTTCTCGTAAAAGCCCGCGCGGGTACCGATGCCGATGTCCTCGGCCACGGTGATCTGCACGTGGTCGATGTAGTTGCGGTTCCAGATCGGCTCGAAGCTGGGGTTGGCGAAACGCACCACCAGCAGGTTCTGTACCGTTTCCTTGCCGAGGAAATGATCGATGCGATAAGTCTGATCTTCCTTGAATACTTCGAGAATTTTCCGGTCGAGGTCGCGCGCCGAGCGCTCGTCGGTGCCGAAGGGCTTCTCGATCACCAGCCGCCGCCAGCCGTGATCGCTGGTCGCCAGGCCGGCGGCGTCGAGGCGGTTGACGATGCCGCAGAAAAAATCGGGCGGCGTGGCGAGATGAAACAGTACGTTGTCCGGAATGCTGTGACGCCGCTGCAGCGATTGCAGTTTGTCGCGCAACAAGGCGTAATCGCCTTCGGGCGGGGCATCGAAATTTCCCGTCACGTAATGGAGGTGGGGCGCGAACCGCTCCCAGTGTTGCGGATCGAATGTTCGTTCCTCGGAAACCGCGCGGCGCATCCGCTCGCGGAAGGCCTGGTCGTCCCAGTTGTCGCGCGAAAAGCCGACAATGGTGAACGGCTCCGGGAGCAGCGCCTGGCATGCCAGATCGTACAGCGCGGGAATGAGTTCACGCCGCGACAGATCGCCGGCGGCACCGAATACCACGATGCAGCAGGGATCGGTGGGCTTGCCGGAACTGAGCCCGACGCAACGCGGGGCGAATTCCATCTCGCTCATCGGTTCACTCCTTCTTCACCGCATGACCACCAAATTGCTTGCGCAGCGCCGCAATGACCTTGGCGCTGAAACGATCTTCCTGACGCGAAGCGAACCGTTCGTACAACGATTGCGTGATCACCGGAATCGGAATCGCGTTTTCCACGGCATAGGCAATGCTCCAGCGCCCCATGCCGGAATCATCGACATAGCCGGCGATGTGCTCCAGGGCATTGCCCTCTTCGCGCAGCGCCTTGGTCAGCAGATCGAGCAGCCACGAGCGCACCACGGAGCCCTGCTGCCACAGCGCGGCGACGCGTCCCAGGTCGATACCATACTCCGAGCGCTGCAGGCATTCGAACCCTTCGCCGATCGACTGCAGCATGGCGTATTCGATGGCGTTATGCACCATCTTGACGAAATGTCCGGCGCCGCTCGCGCCCACGAGCGCATAGCCATCCTTCGGGGCCAAGGCGACAAATATCGGCTCCAGATAATCAAATGCCGTTTTGGGACCGCCGATCATGAGGCAATAGCCGATTTCCCTGCCCCACACCCCGCCACTGACACCGACGTCGAGAAAATTCACGCCGCGCGCGGCGCAGCGCTCGGCGGCGCGCGCGGAATCGGTGTAACGCGAGTTGCCGCCATCCACGATGATATCGCCAGGGGCAAGCACATCGAGCAAGGTATCGATTGATTCTTCTGTCGGCTTGCCGTGCGGGACCATAAGCCAGATCACGCGCGGTGTCTTGAGCCGCTTCACCACTTCTGCCGCGGACGGCACGTAAACTACCGCGGCCTTCACGGCCGCGTCGACGTTTCGCGGATTACGGTTATATCCCACCACGCTGTGGCCGGCCTGAATGAGGCGCAGCGCCATGTTCCCGCCCATGCGGCCGAGGCCAATCATGCCGATCTGCATCGTTCCTCCTTCTTGTTCATCACTGGCGTTCCTCCGCATTCTGAGGGAATAGACCGTGAGCCGCCAGAGTTATGACGCCGGAGCGATACAGAGGTTCAGATTGCACCCTTCCGTTCACCGGGCGGACAGCAAATATCGCACGACGCATACATCGCCTCGATTTCACGGGCAAAGCGTTTCTCGATTTCATTACGTTTGAGTTTGAGCGTGGGCGTGAGCAGACCGTTTTCCACGGTCCAGGGCTCGGCCAGGGGCGCGATGTGGCAGATGCGGGCATAACCCGGAAAGTCGTAGAGTTGGGCGTTGGCGCGGGTACACAATGTCGCCGCATCTCCGATCTTGCTCACCGCGAGCAGGCCGAGCTTGGGCCGGCCCTCGCCGAGCACCATCACTTGCTCGAAAGCGGCATCACGCAGTATCGCCGCTTCGGCGTCCGTGGGCGGGACCTTCTCGCCGTTGGACAGGACAATAATGTCCTTCACGCGTCCGGTAATGTACACGCTGCCGCCACGAATCGTGACCACGTCGCCGGTATGCAGCCAGCCTTCCTTGTCGATCATGGCGGCGGTTGCTTCGGGCTTGTTCCAGTAACCCAGCATGATGTTTGGCCCGCGCGCCAGCAGCTCCCCATTTTCGCTGCAGCGCAGTTCGACACCCTCAAGCGCGCGGCCGACCGAGGCGGGATCGTTGTCGCCCATGCGGTTGGCGGCCAGCACCGGCGACGTTTCGGTAAGTCCATAACCCTGGATAATCGGCAGCCCGAGACCGATGAACACGCGCGCCAGATGCGGTGCAAACGCCGCCCCGCCGACGATGATCATGCGAATGCGCCCACCGAGACGCCGGTATAGTTTCTTTGCCACCAGCGCCTTGAGCACCGGCCACAATAGCTTGTCGGTGAAAGTGGATTCGCCGCGGAAGCTCCGCCAGCCGACCTCCGTGGCTTTCTCGAACAGCTTGCGCTTGAGTGAACCGGGCGCCATGGCCTCCTGCATCCTGGAATAGATGCGTTCGAAGATGCGCGGAACGCTGATAAGAACCGTCGGCTGCTGTTCGCGGATGTCGTCCGCCAGCAGACTGATCGAGCGCGCGTACACCGTCTGCGCCCCGGCCCAGATCGCGGAATAGTAACCGCAGGTGCGCTCGAACATGTGCGATAACGGCAGAAAAGAGAGGAACCGGTCGGACGGGTAAGCGGGCACCGCGAGCATGGAGGCAATCACGTTGCTCAGGATGTTGCCATGCGACAGCATCACACCCTTGGGCCGCCCGGTGGTGCCGGAGGTGTAGACGATCGTGGCCAGGTCGCCCGGCGCGGCGGTCGCGCGCTTGAGTTCTCCGCCGGCGTGCGGCAGCCAGTCCTGCAAACGCACGAGCCTGTTATCCTGACCGGTCTCGCCGGCGAGACAAACCACCCGTTCGACCGACTTCGCCTGATCGCGCAGCGCCGGCCACTGCCCGGCGACCTCAAGTAACAACAACCGCACGCCGGCGTCGTTCAGACACCAAGCCATGTTTTCCGGGCGGTCGTCGAAATACAGCGGCACCGTGACAAGCCCGAGGGCAAGCGCCGCTTGATCGAACAACACCCATTCGACACGGTTGTGCAGGCACAGCGCCACGCGATCGCCACGTTTCAATCCTTCGCGTTCGAACGCCGCCTGCCAGCGTGCCGCGGTGCGACCGACCTCGGCCCAGGTCATGTCCACCCAAGTGTTCCCGTCGAACTGGCGGAAAGCGGGTGCCTCGGGTGTTTCACGCACCCGGGTCCAAAAGAGATCGGCGAGATTGCCTGGTTGCATCCTCGGCCCCGTAACCGCGCCATCCCTGGCTCTCTCCTCCGGCGTCGTCATGGCTGGTTAGACGAACGCAGACGGCGCTTGAGCAATTCCGGTTGCGACCAGCCCGCGTCAGGCTTGAAGCGCGGTCCGTATTCCTGCATCAGGCGATGGAGACTGTGACTGATCCCGGTCACGCCGAGGCTGTTGATGTAGCTCATCGGCCCGCCGAGGAAGGGGGCAAAGCCGGTGCCGTACACCATGCCGGCATCCACGGCGTCGGCATCCTCCACCACGCCTTCGCGCAAGCAGGCCATGGCCTCGTTCAGCAGGCGCAGAACCAGCCGTTCGGTGATGGGAATGTCGGCGGCGGTCTTGTCCGGCGCCGGCAAAACGCGCCGGCCGCGGGCGTTATAACGATAGAACCCCTGCCCGGATTTGCGGCCAAGCTGCGCCTGACCCACCAGTT
>DATICK010000087.1:0-5534 GCA_035456865.1 Sulfuricaulis sp. | reverse complement strand
AGGTCTTCCACGTCCAGTCCGGTGTCGATCAGTTCGCGCAGCGACTGCCAGGCGAGTTCACCGCCGACCTTCACCACCATGAGCGCCACGATCAGGGCGGCAACCGAATCGAGGTATCCGAACCCGAGCAGGCTGCCGCCGATGCCGGCCGCCACGATCAACGAGGACAGGGCATCCGAACGGTGGTGCCAGGCGTTGGCGCGCAACATGTTCGAATCGAAACGGTCGGCCACGACCATGGTATACCGGTAGAGCCCTTCCTTGGCCCCGAGCGTGATGACGGCGATCCACAGGGTCATGGCGGAGGGGACCACGAAAGTTTGCAACGAGGACAGGCGTATGCCGGCGCTGATGGCAATTCCGGCACCGACCACCACCAGCATGATACCGAGTATCATGGTCACGGCGGTTTCGATGCGCGCGTGGCCGTAGGGGTGTTCCTGGTCGGCGTCTTTTCTCCCGTGCTTCAGGGCGAACAGCACCATGAAATCGGTAATGAAGTCCGATAGCGTGTGCAGGCCATCGGCCACCAGTGCCTGAGAATGGCCCACAAAACCGATTATGATCTGCGCGACGGTGAGGATCAGGTTCCAGACCACGCTGACCAGTGTGACCCGCCGGCTTGCCTCGTAGCGGGCGTCGTTCGAGGCGTCGAAATGACCGTCTTCGTGAGCGGCGCTCATGCCGCCCCCCCGACCCGCAAAATAATTGACACCTCTTTGTCGACATGCGTGACGGAGACGATCTCGTGACCGTGGACCCGGCACCAGGACGGTATGTCGTGCAGAGCGCCGGGATCGGTGGCATACACCTCAAGCGTGTCGCCGGGAGCGAGCTCGGCGATGCGGTTCTGGGTTCGGATCACTGGCATGGGACACAGCAGGTAACGCGCGTCCAGCACGAAATGACTCATAACTGTAGCCCTACTCCGCTTCGCTCCGTTCGTCTTGTCATATGACGCCAGCCCTGCTCGCTGCGCTCACTCGTTTTGCCGTTAAACGTAGCTTTGCTCCGCTTCGCTTCGTTCGCCTTGCCATTTTTATAAATACCACTCGGGCGGAATCTCGTTGGCCGGCATCGGTGCGACCTTGAATTCTCTGCTGTTCCCCTGCATGTCGGTCACGATCAGGGTCACCGATTGGGTATCGCGGCCTTTGCCGAAACGCGCGGTCAGACGTGCGGCGAGCGCCAGGTCGTCCTCATTCACGGTTCCGTCGATAAGTACCAGCGGGCCCTCATGGCTTGTGGCATGCAGGTGGACGAAGCGCTTGCGGTAGCCCTCGAGAAAATTGTTCTCGCCCTCGTCGCGACCGACGATCAGTTTGAAATTCGGGCGCGGTCGCAGGTGCCGCCCGACCTTGAGCAGCATGATATCGTCGAGTTCGTAGTGTTTGCTGCCACGCGTGGACCACAGGTCCGCGAGTTTGTGCGAATACTGCTCATTGGTGAGAAAACAGCAGCCCCCGGCCGGTTGGGCGTAATCCGTGAAACCGTATTTTGCCGCCAACGCCATCTGCGGCTTGCGGCTGCGGCCGTTGAAATCGAGCAATTTGTTACGATCGACCCAACCCTCGCGCTCCGGCAGGGTTTCGGGCAGAAGTCTGGCGCAGAGCGGCCGCAACAGCCGGTCGAAGGCACCGGATTCGCGCGCCACTACTGGCATGGTGTCGCGACGCTGCGACATCGGACGCTGACCCAGCACCTCACCGGTGATGATGAAATCGAAGCCGTTCTTTTCCATCCATTCGCGCGCCTTGCGTACCATGAAGCCCTTGCAGTCGAGACAAGGATTGAGATTGGCGCCGTAACCGTGCTTCGGATTGATGACGACATCCTTGTACTCCTCGATGACCTCGATGATGTGCAGCTTGATGCCGAGCTGCTCCGCCGTCCACAGGGCGTTGTTGCGCTTCGGTTTGGCGTGCTCGTGGTTGCGGATCGCGTGCGTGTGTCCCTCGACGCAGAAGCCGGTATAGAAGTTGATGCCTTCGACGTGAATGCCCTGTTCCAGCATGACCTTGGCGGCGAGCATGGAATCGAGCCCGCCCGAGATCAGTGCCACGGCCTTGCGCGGCGCACCTGTTGCCGGGGCCGCGCGCGTGGGTGTAATCGAAGTGGCCGGGAGCGGCTGCTGAGGTGAGGAGTGCGCCGAGACGGAAGCCCTGCTCGCTGCGCTCGCTCGTCCTGTCGTTTGAGTAGGCGCGGTTACGGACCTGAGGATGGACATGGAGAATACCGTTATGGAAATCCGGGGAGGGAGATACTAGCCCAAACGGGGGCTCTGGGCACGCCTTGGTCAATGATGCGTCTGTGGGCGCGAACAAAAGGGCCCTTGCGGGCCCTTTTGCCATGCCGGACTACTTGGGACCGGCTTTTTCCTCCGTGGCGATTCAGGCGAGACCCGAAGCACGCGGCAACGTTAACCAAATCCGGGCATGGAGTCTACCCGGGAAAGGGGAACCGATCGATCCATTGCCGGTCTTTGTGACCGGCGTGTTGAAACGAAAGTCACATTGTCGGGTAAGCCCCGTCGGCGGTGCTAAAATAGCGACTCCGCCGTCACCAGGCGGCTCGGAAGGGATGGTTTAATCGGTATGTTCTGGAAACGGCGCCGCGGCAAACGCGGCTTGAAAGGATTTCTGCGGCGCGCCGGGCGAGTAGTGCGCTGGTCGTTTCGAATCCTGTTGTTGCTCCTGGTTCTCGACCTGTTTTATCTCGCGGTGACCTGGCCCGACTGGAAGAAGCTTGCCACCGGGCCGGTGCCCAAGTCGGCGTTCATAACCGAATACGAAAAACAGTTGGCCGATCACAAGGACTGGCCGCGGTTGCGGTGGCAACCCGTGCCTTTGTCGGCCATCCCCAAACACATGATCCGCTCGGTGATCCTGGCTGAAGACAGCCGCTTCTACCAGCACAGCGGATTCGATCTGATCGCCTTCAAGGAGGCGATGGATTACAACCTGAACCAGGGCCGCCTGGTGCTCGGCGCGAGCACCGTCTCGCAGCAAACCGTGAAGAACCTGTTCCTCAGTTCCTCGCGCAACCCGCTGCGCAAGTGGCATGAGTTGATCCTCACTTGGGGCATGGAACGGAATCTCAACAAGCGGCGCATCCTCGAGCTCTACCTCAATGTGGCGCAGTTCGGGCGCGGCATCTACGGCGTGCAGGCGGCCGCGCAAACGTACTGGGGGCTCGCCTCCGATCAATTGTCACCGGCGCAGGCGGCGGAACTCACCGCCAGTCTGCCGAGCCCGGTGAAAAACAATCCGGCTACCCACACGCGTTATTTCGAGAAACGCGCCCGGAAGATTCTCGCGCTTCTGGAACGCTACCCGGGTGATGCTGTCGACACCGTATACGAACGTACACCCGAACTTTTTGCGCCACCGCCGGATTACGGCAGCGACATGAATGAACCCTCGCCCGAAAACGAAAGCGCGCCACCGCCGGTGGAAGAGCGTAATGAACCGCCGGCGACCGAAAACGGAAGCGCACCGCCGGAGACCGATACGACCGGCAAACCGCCGGTGGAAGAACTGTCCATCCCGGCCAATAGGCCCTGAACCGCGTCCTGTACCCGCGAGCGGGGCGGGGTATAATCGCCGGCCAAATAAGCCGGACTTCCCGCATAAAAAACCTATTATGGCCAGACGAACGAAGTAGGGCGACATTTTTGACCTTCCAGGAACTCATCTTCACGCTGTCCCGGTACTGGGCCCGTCAGGGCTGCGTCATCCTTCAGCCATACGACATGGAAATGGGTGCCGGGACGTTTCATACCGCGACCTTCCTGCGCGCGCTCGGACCGGAACCGTGGAAGGCCGCGTACGTGCAACCGTCGCGCCGCCCGAAGGATGGGCGCTACGGCGAGAACCCGAACCGCCTGCAGCATTACTACCAGTTTCAGGTGGTGCTCAAGCCGTCACCGGAAAACATCCAGGACCTCTACCTCGATTCGCTGCGCGCCATCGGCATCGACACGAAAAGACACGACATCCGTTTCGTCGAGGACGATTGGGAGTCGCCCACGCTCGGCGCCTGGGGGCTGGGCTGGGAAGTGTGGCTCGACGGCATGGAGGTCACGCAATTCACCTATTTCCAGGAAGTTGGCTCGCTGCCGTGCCGGCCGGTGTTGGGCGAAATCACCTACGGTCTCGAGCGCCTCGCGATGTATCTGCAAGGGGTCGAAAACGTGTTCGATCTGGTGTGGACTCAGGGCACGAGTTACGGCGATGTGTATCACCAGAACGAGGTGGAACAGTCGAAATACAACTTCGAGCACTCGAACGTGAATTGGCTGTTCCAGCAGTTCAACGACTATGAATCCGAGGCCAAACGCCTGATGGAGCTGAACCTGCCGTTGCCGGGTTTCGAAATGGTGATGAAGTGCTCGCACACGTTCAATCTGCTCGATGCCCGCGGCGCCATCTCCACCACCGAGCGCGCCGCCTACATCGGGCGCGTGCGCGCCCTCGCGCGCCTAGTGGCGCAGAGCTACTACGATTCGCGCGAGCGGCTGAGCTTCCCCCTGCTCAGGCAGGAAAAGACGAATAAATCATGACCTCGCCCTTCCATCCTTCGGTCCGTAGGCGCGCCATCCATGGCGCACTTCTGCTGGTTGAACTGCTTACCGAGGAGTTGCCGCCCAAGGCGCTCGCGCGGCTGATGGAGGCGTTCAGTCGGGGTATTTTCGACGGGCTCAAGGAGAAAAACTTTCTGGCCGGCGCCGCCGAGTCGCGGCCGTATGCGACCCCGCGACGTCTCGCGGTCGTCATTTCAGACGTGCTGGACAAACAGCCTGACCGCGTGGTCGAGCGCAAGGGACCGGCTGTCGCAACCGCGCTCGATGCCGCCGGCAATCCGACACCCGCCTTGCTGGGATTTGCCAAATCTTGCGGCGTGGATGTCGCGAAACTCGCGCGACGCCCCGGCGACAAGGGCGAGTATTTTGTCTATTCATCGAAGCAGAAAGGCGAGGCGCTGAAGCAGCATCTCGCGGCCATCGTCGAGATGGCTCTGAAGAAGCTGCCGATTCCCAAGGTGATGCGCTGGGGCAGCGGCGAGGCGCAATTCGTGCGGCCGGTTCACGGCGTGATCCTGATGCACGGAAACAAGACCGTGCCGGGCACGGTGCTCGGACTCAAGAGCAGCAATAAGACTCTCGGCCACCGCTTTCTCGGCAAGGGCCTGATCACGATCAAGCAGACCAGGGACTATGAAAAAATCCTGAAACAATCCGGCAAGGTATTTGCTTCTTTTGAGGCGCGGCGCGAGGCGATCGCCAAGGCGCTGGACGCGGAGGCCAGGAAAATCACCCCGGGCGCCGACTGGAATTTGGGCAAGACGGCGGAACTGATAGACGAAGTCACCAGCCTCGTCGAATATCCCGTGACGCTCGCCGGCGGTTTCGACAAGGCGTTTCTCGAGGTGCCGAAGGAATGCCTCATCATCAGCATGCAGCAACACCAGAAATATTTTCCGGTCGCCGATAAAGATGGAAAGTTGCTGCCGCGTTTTCTTTTCGTGAGCAACAT
>DATICK010000086.1:0-3545 GCA_035456865.1 Sulfuricaulis sp. | reverse complement strand
TGCGCTGCGTTGCGCCAGGGAACTGGCGCGGCAGGAAGGTATCTTCGTCGGCATCTCGGCGGGCGCCACGTTCTCGGGTGCGCTGCGAGTCGCTCAGGCCGCGCCGCAGGGCGCCAACATTCTGTGCATGCTGCCCGATACCGGCGAACGCTACCTTTCCACACCGCTGTTCGAAGACGTCGCCGTCGAGATGACCGAGGAAGAGCTCGAACTGTCGAGGTCGACGCCGGGGTTCCGCTTCGATGTCACGCCGGCGGCAGCGCCGGCGCCAGTGGAAGCGGCGGGGGCCCTGGACGAAGCGGCTACTCGGGAGATCAATGCCCTGCTGGGCGACCCGGACCGGCCGGTCGTCATGTTCGCTCTCGAGTGGTGCGAGTTCTGCTGGTCGGTGCGAAAGGCATTCTCGAAGTATGGCATCACCTTTACCTCGATCGATCTCGATTCGGTCGCCTACCAGCAGGGAGATCGCGGCGGCAAGATGCGCGAGGTGTTGAAGCGCCGGACCGGATCGGTCACCTTGCCTCAGATCTTCATCGGCGGCGACTTCGCAGGCGGCTGTACCGACGTGTTCGACAGCCTGAAGGCCGGCCAGTTGCAAACCCGCCTGCAAAAACACGGCGTCACCATCGACCCGTCAGTCAAGATCGACCCCTATGAACTTCTGCCCAAGTGGCTGCACCCACGTTGAACCGGCATCGATAATGAAAAGCTTCATCTAAAAACACGTCAAAGCCAGAGCGTCTGCAAAGAGTGGCCCATCGCCCGATTACCAATGTGCCTCCAGCCCGGCCTTCCAGTCATTCACGAACTGTTGGATCGAGTGGATGAAGTCCTGATCATGTTCGGTACGGTTGATGGTGAGATGAATAACGGTATGCCGCGGATTTGGTGGTCGTCCAGTGGTCACGGTCCATTGGAAAGCGTTGGGGCAGCCGGGTAACGAAAAGCGTACGCCATCGCACAAATCCTCGCGATGCGTATGGAACGTCCCCCACACGCAGTGGATTTCGCCGCTCGACTTGGCGTCGCTAAGCACCTTTTCGATAGAAGCACACCAGTGCGGCAGTTCGCTGATAGTCAGACGGCGCTGCAGATCTGCAACCGAGGCGGGAATAATTGTCGTGGCAAAGAATTCCATGCGTACATGTTAATCGGGAACCGAGTGGCGCGCATCCGATAAAAAATATTGCGCCACGACTTCTGAACGCTGAGGCCACGCAGTTCACCTGAACGGTTGAATTGGGTCGACTTGAGATGGTCGGGTTTTCAGAAAACGGACATTTATAAGCTGCCTGCAGGTCCATTTATCGGAAAAGAGAATGTCTCTCGAATTGCCTGCGAGAGCTTCTCAGCCTCAAGGATTTGGTTCTAGATTAACGGGACCAGGCGCACGACTGCCTGTAACGCGAACCAGGCATAGAGCGCCGCGAGTGCATCGTCGAGCATATTGCCGAATCCGCCACGGACGCGGTGCTCGATCTGGCGTATCGGAAACGGCTTCCAGATATCGAACAGACGGAACAGAAAGAATCCCAGCACGACCCATTCCCATCCGCCCGGCGCCAGAAACATGGTAATAAGGTATCCGACGATCTCGTCCCACACGATGCCGGGATGGTCGTGCACCCCCAGATCGCGCTCGGTCACCTGGCATAGCCACACGCCGACGCCAAACAGGCCTGTGACGACCGCAACATATATATAGATAGCGAGCGGCTGGAGCAGTAGATAGGCCGGGATACCGACCAGGGTGCCGAAGGTACCCGGCGCCACGGGTGATCTTCCACTCCCGAAACCAAAAGCCAGAAAATGCACGAACCGGCGCCAAGGCGCGAAGGGCGCCCTCACCGTCATGCCTGCGATACCTTCTGTCTCGCCTTGCGCCGGGAAGAGCCGCGGCCGAAGAATTGCTCCACGTCCTCCAGGCGTTTGGTCAGCGGCATCGGCGGCAGGCTGGCGAGGAAAATCCGCCCGTAACCCTTGCTGAGCAGGCGCGGGTCACACAGCATCAGCACGCCACGATCGTTTTCGTCCCGGATCAGCCGGCCGACGCCCTGTTTCAGCGCGATCACCGCCTCGGGCAATTGATATTCCATGAACGGGCTGCGCCCGGCCTGTTCCATCGCGCCGGCGCGTGCCTGCAGCACCGGGTCGTCGGGCGAGGCGAACGGCAGCTTGTCGATAATCACGCAGGACAGCGCCTCACCACGCACGTCCACCCCTTCCCAAAAGCTGCCGGTGCCGAGCAGCACGGCGTTGCCCGCGGTGCGGAAACGCCGCAGCAGTTCCGAGCGCGGCGCGTCGCCCTGCACCAGCAGGGGATAATCCAGCACGTCGCGCAATTTCGCGGCGGCAAACTTGAGCGCGCGGTGGCTGGTGAACAACAGGAACGCGCGTCCGCGGCTGGCGCGCAACACCGGCAGCGCCGCATCGATCACGCAATCCGTGTAATCCGGCGCAGACGGAACGGGCAGGCCGGGCGGGATGTACAGCATCGTCTGGCTCGCGTAATTGAACGGACTGTCCCACAAACCTGTCTCAGCCTCTTCGAGACCGAGTTGCGCCTGGAAGTAAGCAAAACTTTTATTGATTGCCAGCGTCGCGGAGGTGAATATCCAGGCTTTCTTGCCGGCGCTGGTGTATTGCCTGAACGAGGCGGCAATATCGAGCGGTGTGAGATACAGCGTGAAGCTGCGCGCGGTCGTCTCGAACCAGGCGACGTAATCCGCCGGCGTGCTTTCGCTGATCATGAGCAGCCGGTCCAGTAAATCCGACGCACGGCGCGCGCAATTGGCCAACCCCTGCCCTTTGGCCGCGGCCGCGTCGAGCGCCGTGGAGAGATTGGTCAACCGCGATTTCATTCCCGCCAGTGCCGCATGCACAGCTTTGGCATTTTCCAGCTTGCTCCAGGCATCACGGCGCGGTTCAACACCGAACGCCAGGCGAAAATCGGCGGCGGCCTTCTCCAGCGCATGCACGGCGGACGGCAGCTCGCGTATTCCGCTGTGTTCCTTGATATCTTCGGCGATCGAATCGCGGCACAGGCTTGTCAGCTGATGACTGCTGAGAGACTGGCCGAAAAAGTTCGAGGCAATTTCCTCCAGTTGATGCGCTTCATCGAAGATCACAGCCTCGACGCCGGGCAGCAATTGGCCGAAACCTTCCTCGCGCAGCGCCAGATCGGCGAAAAACAGATGATGGTTGACCACCACCGCGTCGGCGGCCAGCGCCTCGCGGCGCGCGCGGTTGACGAAACACTCTTCATAATAGGGACAATCCCCGCCCAGGCAATTGTCCGCGGTCGAGGTGACCTGCGACCAGAGATCGGAATCCTCGGGAATGCCGCTGACCTCGGCGATATCGCCGGATTTCGTGCTGCCGGCCCATTCGCGGATGCGCACCAGGTTCGACTGGTCGCGCTTGCCGGTGAAACGCACTTCGGTTTCAGTGCGTTCCAGATGGTGCCGGCAGAGATAATTGGCCCGCCCCTTGAGCAGCGCCGTGGTCACGGGCACCGCCAGCACGTCGCGGATGATGGGAAGGTC